>JASJFV010000381.1:0-3783 GCA_033791885.1 Gammaproteobacteria bacterium
CTTACCGCGTAAATTTCTTTCTGCGGTTAGCGCAATTACCACCAGAACGAGCAAAAATGAAGCGAGCTGTGATGCAGCCTGCAGGTTAAATAAACCAAACCATGCCTTGTATATTGCTGTAGTAAAGGTGTCATAGTTAAAAATGGCGACAGTGCCGAAATCCGCAAGTGTTTCCATCAACGCTAATGACAGACCTGCAACAATTGCCGGACGAGCGGTGGGAATACTGATACGAAAAAAAGCTGCCCAGGCATTCAAGCCCAGGCTCCGTGCAGCTTCTACCGTGCTGTTTCCCTGCGTAATGAATGATGAGCGTGTCAGCATATAGACATAGGGATACAACACCAGTGTCATTACTGCGATTACGCCGCCAGTTGAACGAACCTCGGGAAACCAGAAATTATGCTTACCGAGCAGTTCACGCAAAGTAGTTTGTACAGGCCCGGTAAAATCCATTAAACCGAGAGCTACAAATGCCATTACATAAGCGGGCACGGCTAATGGTAGCATCAGTGCCCAGTCAAAAAATCGCCGCCCGGGGAATTCACATTTTGCCGTAAGCCAGGCCAGGCCAACACCAAGTATTGTGACGCCTGTTCCCACACCGAGCAATAACCACGCAGTATTTTTCAACAGGTCACTGAGAACGGTCTGCGCCAGGTGTTCCCAAACCATGTTCTCGGTTTGCATCCAGCCCGAAAATACGACCAGCAATGGCATGACAACTGTCATGGCAAGCATGACTGTCGCAATTTTCCAGATTGATGTTCTAATCCTGACCATAGGCATTAATTCAAACCGTGCGTTCTAAGGCTTTCCTGTTCAGTAGAGCATAAGCCGATCTGCAGCACTGCAGTATTACCAACATGGCATGAAATACGACATACAATCTTATTTATAGCCGGCCCGGTCCATAAGCATTACCGAACTTGCCTGCAGCTCACCTGCCCTGGCAACATTCAACTGGTCCTGCTTGAACTCACCCCAGGCGGACACAGTGGCGTCTGCCTTGATAGCCGGGTTTGCCGGGTATTCCATATTCAGACTGGCAAAAATATTCTGCGCTTCGGCACCGGATAACCATTCAAGCAGTTTGATTGCCTGCTGGCGGTTCTTTGCATTTGTAGTAACACCTGCACCCGAGATGTTGATGTGTACACCACGACTTTGCTGGTTAGGCCAGAATAGTGCCAACCTGGTATCCTGGTTTTTTTTCATCAGCCGACCATAATAATAGGTGTTCACTATGCCTACATCACACTGGCCGGCAGCGATCGCCTGCATCACTTTTGTATCATTTGAAAATGGCGCCGTAGCGAGGTTATTTACCCAACCTTTTACGGTGGCTTCAGTTGCCTCTTGCCCTTTTTCCGCAATCATCATGGCAACCAGTGACTGGTTGTAGACTTTCTTTGAAGTACGCAGGCAAAGTCGCCCCTTCCAGCGCGGGTCGGCGAGATTTTCATATGTAGACAAGTCACTTTCCTTGACGCGATCGGTAGAATATACAATGGTGCGTGCTCTTACAGACAAACCAAACCAGCGCCCTTCAGGATCACGTAAATGCGGCGGGATATTTTTATCCAGTATTTCTGACTTTACCGGCGCGAGCACGCCTTTCTCAGCAGCCTGCCACAAATTCCCTGCATCAACCGTCATTAGCATGTCGGCAGGTGAATTTTTTCCCTCTCCCTGTAATCGTGCCAGCAATGGCGCTGCCTTATCGGTGATGTATTTTATTTTAACTCCTGTCTTTTCTGTGTAAGCATCAAACAACGGTTTTACGAGGTGTTCTTTGCGTGCGGTATATACCACAATTTCATCAGACGCTGTCGCTGCAACTGGTGCTAGTCCCGTAATGAGTAACATCAATACTATCGATATCAGATTAAGATTTTTTAACTTACCTTTCATTTCATGCACCATTTATAAATGTGTCAGGGAACATAACCTGACAGCTGTAAAATCAAATTGCTCAATACGAATAATTTGCCTGCCTGTCTGACAATTGCTGTCGAGGCAAAACACCGGATATTTTACTTTTAAGAAAGGATATTGAGCGGCTGAGTAATAATACAATTAAAGATATTCGCCACTCCCCGCCGCAACATTTCAATCTAGTTACTTTGGCTCCACTCTTTTTAAAAACTCCCATACTGGAATTGCCGTAAGACCACCAACCATACCGGATGCATAGTCTGGCAGGCCGAAGCCAAACAAATTGCGCATTAATAAGCCAACGACAAAGCTCACGAAAAGCATTGCAGCCAGTACAATCAGGAATCGCTGCCAGAAAGGCATAATTTCACCTCGTAGTAATAGTCAAATTGATATTAGCTTTGCGTCAGATAAATCGTCACACAGTATTTCCTCTATTTACGAATGTGTGAAACTCATTTCTGACAAAATATCAGCACGGACCTGTAGCTCTCGAGCCACAGGAGGATCTGCAGATGATTATAGTAATAAGAATCATTTGCATCAAGGGATATTTCAAACTAATATCTGGCTAGATGCTTCTACTTCTTTAGATCGATCAAACTTGAACTAAGACGGCGATTAATCACACTCGGGCTCGTCTTCACTTTCCGGTATTAGAGTCTGCAATAGAGCGAAATATTTAGTGCCCTTTTCAGTATCCATTGGCACACCAAAGCCACTCAAGTACATCTTTCCAAGGGTTTTTGCCGCCATGTGATTGCGATTGCTGACTGACTGCTCGAGCCAGTAGACACCTTTGTCGATATTGCTTGAAACACCCATTCCACCGACCAGCATCTCGCCAACATAATATTGGGCTTTACCGTCTCCTTTTTCTGCCAGGGGAAGCAGTTTCTTATAGGACGCCTGGTAATCTTGACGCTCAAAAGCCTGGATGCCTTCATCCAGTTGACTGGCATAGGCCGCGAGTGGAGTAATTACCAAAACAAGCGAAAAAATAGCAAGGCGTACAAGTTGGATCATAGTTATTCAATTCAAGTATGGAAAGTTTTGGCTACCAGCAGTTAGAATGACAAGTATATCGTCTGAAGTAAGATTGCTCTAGGTATTACACATTGACAGGAAAAACACTACTCTCTTCTTTTTCTGCTAAGGAATATAGCCTCTATTCATTTGCAATTCTGTTTTCATCATTACGGTAAGCGGACAACTTTATAATGGCTATTTGTTTTTGATCCGGCGTGATCTCTCTGGAGACTTCAATCAGTACATCGGTTGCCAGTTTATAGCCATTTTCAAGAGCAAGATTGAGCCAGAACCAGGCTTCCGACAGGTTCTTTTCAACTCCTTCACCATTAAAGTACATCAAGCCCGTCATGAACTGGCTGCTCGCGATGCCCTGCTTTGCATCTTCGCTCCAAAGCTTGAATGCGGCAGTGAAATCCTGATCCCATCCTGGCTCCTGCCCAAATACTGAGCCGCCATAATAGTATTTCATTGCCAGCAGATTTCGAGCTGGCTGATAACCGGCATTCGATGCACGAACCCACCACATTGCTGTTTTTTCACTATCCCCCTGCTCGTTATAGATTTCCCCCAGTATAGTTTGAGAAGGCCTGTTATCCGCTTCTGCAGCTCGGGTACACAGAGGAATAGCTAACTTCATCAAGCCTTCATCGTACAGCCTGTTACATTCCTCAGCAGGTGTGGCGGCATGGCTACTTAGACAAAAAAAGAGCGCAGTTATGAAAATTTGATACGAGGCAGTTTTTCTCAAAGATGGTTTTTTCTTAGATAGATTCAAACACACAGATTTAGAATATGCGGCACGCATGGCATGAC
>JASJFV010000382.1:0-2608 GCA_033791885.1 Gammaproteobacteria bacterium
TTGAAAAAGATGCGGCAGCAGGTAAAACAAAAGAAAGTGCAGATAAAGAAGCTAGTCCAGAAGCTAAGGATTAACACTGTCCATGGATCATTTCTCCTATCAGCATGGCCAATTATATGCTGAGAAAATCCCCCTTGCAGATATAGCGAATGAAGTTGGTACCCCGGCCTATGTTTACTCGCGGGCAACACTGAGCCGTCACTATCAGGCCTTTGAAAACGCCCTGGACGGAATTCCCCACCTGGTCTGTTATGCAGTAAAAGCCAATTCGAACCTCGCAGTACTGAATGTGCTGGCAAAGCTGGGTGCCGGTTTTGATATTGTTTCCGGTGGTGAACTGGAGCGGGTTGTCCGTGCCGGCGGTGATCCGGCACGAGTGGTTTTTTCTGGCGTTGGAAAAACGTCGGCAGAGATTCGGTCGGGCTTGAGAGCAGGTATAAAGTGTTTCAACGTTGAGTCTGCCGAGGAACTCAAGCGAATTGCCGGTATAGCCGGACAACTGGGGCTGCGTGCACCTGTTTCATTGCGTGTTAATCCAGATGTCGATCCGAAAACACATCCCTACATCTCGACAGGATTGAAAGAAAACAAGTTTGGCATTCCTGTTGATGAGGCATACGAACTCTATGCTATAGCTCATTCTGAATACCCGATGCTTGATCTTGTGGGTATAGACTGCCATATCGGTTCACAGTTAACAGATATGGCGCCGGTGCTGGAGGCGCTCGATAGAGTGCTTGATATCGTTAAGAAACTGGAGGCTGCGCGTGTACAGCTGAAACATATTGATATTGGCGGTGGGCTTGGCATTTCCTACCAGGATGAAACACCACCAATGCCAGCCGAATATGTCCGTGCACTGCGACAGCGACTGGAACAGAGAGAAATGTCAGGGTTGACTCTGATAATGGAGCCCGGGAGGGCTATAGCAGGCAATGCCGGTGTGCTCTTGACACGGGTTGAATATCTTAAAAAGACGCCTGGACACCACTTTGCTGTTGTCGACGCGGCAATGAATGACCTGATGCGACCTGCTCTTTATGATGCATGGCAGGAAGTGGTGCCGGTTGTGCAGGGCAAAGGTGGTGATTCAAAAGTATGGGACATCGTTGGCCCGGTATGTGAAACAGGCGACACCCTTGCCAGGCAGCGTGAGCTGTCACTGCAGGAAGGTGACCTGCTGGCGATTCGTTCATCAGGTGCCTATGGCTTCAGCATGAGTTCTAACTACAATAGCCGTCCACGTCCTCCTGAAGTGATGGTGGACGAAGACACGTTTCACGTCATACGTCGGCGCGAAAATATGGATGATCTGATGGCAATGGAATCACTGCTGCCAGATGGCTGAAAGAGTTGCAGGCAGGCACTGATATGAGGCGATTATTTCTGTTGCTGATACTCTGTGTTGCCTCCTTGACTGCTGCCTATGCACAGCACATGGTGACAGAAGTCATTCCGTTAGCTTATCGCTCAATGCACGAGATAATTCCCCTAATCAGGCCGCTGGTCTCGCCATCGGGTTCGGTGACTGGTCTGCAGGGGCAGCTTGTCGTTACGGCCACGCCACGGCAGTTGACCGAAGTGCGTAAAATACTCGGCGCTTTAGACAGCTCTCCTGTTCGTCTATTGATTAGTGTCAGGCGAGGGAAGACCCGAACAGGCAGTTCCGGTTCAGCTTCAGTTCAGGGGAATGCAGGCAATATTGCTATCAACAACGGTGTTGCTGCCGACTTAGCCGTTGATTCTCGACAATCGGACGGAGATTACCTGTCGCTAAGAATGAAAGCTAAGCAGCGTACAGAAGAAGAGAATATTACCCAGCAAGTGCAGGTACTTGAGGGAAGAGAGGCATATTTATCTACAGGTGAGGAAGTACCTGTCAGAAATCGGGGTGTTGCTGTCGCACCCGGAGGCGTATATCAATATAACAGCACAGAGTTTTACCCTGCAGTTACCGGCTTTTATGCGATACCTCGTCTGAACGGTGATGAAGTTTATCTGGAAATAAACACAGTAAGCAGGCAACGGGATAACGTGAAGATTAACGGTTACTACCCGCGGCAGAATGTCTCGGTTTCGAATATCAGCACTTCTGTTACGGGCAAGCTGGGCGACTGGCTGATCATTGGAAATGTCGATCAGTCCGGAGCTAGCAGAAACCGGGGTATAGCGGCGACGTCCAGGCAACAGAAGGATGCCTCATCTCTGATTTCAGTCAGGGTTGAGAAAATTCAGAGCGGAAAATGATGAAGAAATTACCAGTATTGTTTATTTTATTCTTACTATTGTCACTGGCCGGCTGTACAACTTCGCCGACCGGGCGTAGCCAGCTAATGATGATTTCAGAAGAATCTGCTATCACCCAGTCAGCGCAGGCTTATGCGCAAACGATGAACGAGTATGCCGAAAAGGGCCAGCTATCCAGCGACCAGGCATTGATAGACCGGGTAAACCGGATAACAGGTCGGTTGATTTACGAAGCACTGATAATGCGACCGGATACCCGGAGCTGGAAATGGAGCATGAAAGTTATCGATGACCCGAAAACAGTAAATGCGTGGTCGATGGCTGGTGGGCGAATGGCCTTATACACAGGCCTGGTGGAAAA
>JASJFV010000383.1:0-6533 GCA_033791885.1 Gammaproteobacteria bacterium
CAGGTCAGGAAGCAAAAGCACAAACAAACCAGGCAGCAGAAAGGCAAGAAGGGTGCTCAGCCTGCTGAAAGCAAGTTGCGCGCACAACAGCTTCAGGAGGAGAAGGCAGCACGAGATCGTGAGCTCAATCTTCAGCAGAAAATGGTAGCAGAAAAGAAAGCCATCGCCGCACAGATAAAGCAGCTCGTTGAAATGAACCGTATTGAACATAATGACGGTGAGATTAATTTTAATTTCGTTGATGACAATAATGTGCAGCAGATTTACGTCACAGAGAAGATCCAGGATGAACTGGTTCGCGGTAGACTGGCGATTATCAAGTTGGCAAAAAGCTATGATCTAGTACCAACTGGCGTTGCAGATAAAATTGCATTACGTAACCCATCGTGTGTCATTCTTTGCAATGAATCCCAGAAAGAGCTCAGCGACGATGAAGATCCGTACGCCGATTACCAGGTACCGGATGATCTAATGTGGTAACAGAGGTGGGAATATTATGCACAAGGTACTCGCAATAAATGGTTCATACAGAGATGATGGTATAACCGACCAGGCTGTTAATGCTTTACTACAGGCTGTGCAGGCAGCAGGTGCTGAAATCGAGCTTGTGCTGCTGCGTGACTATCCAATTGAATTTTGTCTGAACTGCCGGGAGTGTACCCAGCAACCTGGTGAGATGCCTGGAGAATGTGTGCAGCACGATGGAATGAAGGATCTGGTTGATAAAATTGAATCGGCTGATGCTTATATTCTTGCTGCACCGACAAACTTTGGCTCGGTTACCGCCATTTTTAAACGTTTTATGGAACGTCTGATAGTGTATGCCTATTGGTCGTGGGATATGAATGCACCCAGCTTTCGTAAAGAGAAGACGGTGAAGAAAAAGGCGATTCTAATATCATCATGTGCAGCTCCGGGGATTTTAGGGAGATGGGTTTATGGGACACATAAGCAACTTAAAATGACCGCGCAAACAATTGGTGCAGAGTGCGTTGGCACAATCTTTACCGGGATGATTAGTAAACAACCACAACCAAAGTTAAATGGCCGTGTGCAGTCAAAGATTAACCTGCAGGCAAAAAAGTTGTTGTAAATACTATGTTCTACTTCGCCTTCACAATATTTATTATTAATTATTTTTTGCATTAAAATGGTCGAGATAACCAGGGCAGATTTATCGGATCCGATACATGCTGACGCGCTGATTAATTTGATGAGTGAATATGCATCTGATCCAATGGGTGGGGGTAACGGTTTATCTGAATATGTTAAATCTAACCTGGTTTCAGCCCTTATGGGCAGAATCGATACGAGCGTGATCCTGGCATTTCTCGAAGATGAAGCAATTGGCCTGGTTACCTGCATAGAAGGCTTTTCAACATTCGCATGCAAACCATTGCTGAATGTTCATGATGCAATAATTAAATCTGCATATCGAGGCCAGGGTATTATAAATATGTTACTTCGTGAAGCAGAAAATATTGCCATTGAAAAGGGCTGTTGCAAGATGACCCTGGAAGTACTGCAAGGTAATGAACATGCCCAGTCGGCATACTCGAAGTTTGGATTTTGTGCTTATCAGCTGGATCCGGAAATGGGCAAGGCGTTGTTCTGGGAAAAAAGGTTATAGCAGCGGACGACCTGCAGTTTATTATGGTTGTTGTGAGTAATCATAAGCAGAAATGTATTTTGTAGTTTTTTCACTATTTGAAGGAGAAAGGCTATGCTGAGTATCGAACTCGACAATGAAACGGGAATCGCAATTGTAAAGCCAGAAGGCGCACTGGCTGAGAAGGACTTTGATGCTATTGCAGCAGTAATTGATCCCTACCTGGATAAGCATGAGGAGCTAGCTGGATTAATAATATTTACGCAGGTATTCCCTGGTTGGGAGACATTTGGCTCATTCGTTCAGCATTTTAAGTTTGTTAAACAGCATCACAGGAGATTATCCCATGTAGCGCTAGTAACGGATTCTGAAATAGGCAATGTAGCGGAAAAAATTGCTGGCCATTTTGTCTCAGCGAAAGTTAAACACTTTCCATATGATGAACTAGTGCAGGCAAAAAACTGGGTGCTGTACAATCAATAATCATGATGTCCCGGGAAAGTCTAGATGCCAGTTATTATCATGAATTCGGCTTCAATCTAGTATGGATATCAGAATAGAAAACCTGGAAGTTATCATTATTGCTGTGCTGGTACTCTTTGTCGGGCAGATGCTAACCAGGAACATCTCTTTTCTTTACCGTTATAATATTCCAGCGGCTGTTACAGGTGGAATACTCTGCAGCCTGATTGTCGCCCTGTTTCAAGGGCTGTGGGATATTCGTATCACTTTTGACCTCCAGCTTCGCGATCTCTTCCTGTTATTCTTCTTTAGCACCATTGGCCTCGGGGCAAAATTTAAATCCCTGGTACAGGGTGGCAAGACGCTGGCGTTACTCTCTGTTATTGCAGCTGTATTGCTCGTTCTGCAAAATACAGTTGGTGTTGGTCTCGCACTGCTGGCAGGTGGTGAACCGGGCTTCGGCTTGCTGGCGGGCAGTATTTCTTTTGCTGGAGGCCATGGAACAGCGATTGCCTGGGGGCAGGTTGCTACTGATGCAGGGCTTGAGGGAGCTGAAGAGTTTGCTGTCGCCTGCGCAACCTTTGGTCTTATAGCAGGAGGTATAATAGGCGGTCCGGTTGGTGGCTGGCTCGTGACAAAATATAAGCTTCGTCCGGTATCCACTGCCAACCTGGAGCCCACTGATAGCAAGCATGAGATTGGTCAAGGGTCTGTATTACATATAGACGATATACTGGGTACGATATTGGTTCTCGCCATATGTGTTACAGCAGGTGATCTGGTTAACCAGTTTCTTTCATTGCGGGGCTTAAGCTTGCCTGGTTTTCTTACCGCGATGATGGTGGGTATTTTTATCACCAATCTGGCAGATGTTTTTGACCGACAACTGAGTAAGGTAACAATTGATCTTTCTGGTGAACTTAGTCTGCAACTATTTCTGGCGATGAGCCTGATGAGTATGCAATTATGGTCTCTGGTGGGTGCCGCCGGGCCTATTCTTGCCGTAGTGCTTGCACAGACCCTGGCGACAACGTTGGTCGCGGTATACCTGGTGTTTGTGCTTACCGGAAGAACTTATGATTCTGCAGTCATGGCATCGGGTTTTTGTGGTCTTGGATTGGGTGCAACCCCTGTCGCGATTGCCAACATGACGTCTGTCACTTCAAAGTATGGCCCATCACCGTTAGCGTTTCTTGTGATCCCGTTAATAGGCGCATTTTTTATCGATCTGATGAATGCGTTCATTATCAAGTTCTTTCTAGCGACTCCGTTCTTTTCAGGAGGTTGAGCAGCGAACTTGATCCGCCACGGTGACAGTAGATGCTACTAATAATTCTTAATTCTTCAGGTAGACAGTATGGCAAATATTCTAATTTTATATTCCACAACAGACGGCCACACGATTGAGATATGTCAGGAAATCCAGTCAATATGTGAGCAACATGAAAATGTAGTTGAACTACGTTCAATAACTGACGCAGCAGGAGTCGATTTATCACGATACGATAAGGCTGTAATCGGAGCAAGTATTCGGTATGGGAAACACAGCAAAAGTGTACTGGATTATGTACAGACACATGGAAAAGATCTGGAAAAAATACCAACTGCATTTTTCTCTGTAAATGTGGTAGCTAGAAAGCCAAATAAGAATAAGCCTGATAATAATCCCTATATGCAAAAATTTCTGCAGCAGGTGTCATGGAAGCCTGACCAGCTGGAAGTCTTTGCAGGAAAGATCGATTATCAGAAATGTAAGTTCTTCGATCGCCAGATGATCCGTCTGATAATGTATATTACAAAGGGGCCAACGGATCCCAAATCAGTGAATGATTTTACTAATTGGGAACAGGTAAGAGTATTTGGCAATGTTATAAACAACATGTAAAGCATGTCATTGTTGTGATTGTGCTGGTTCCAGTCAGGCCGATGATGTATTCAGTACGCTGCCTATACTAGTCACATTAAATATATTGAGAGCAGGACGTGAAAAAAGAAAGAGAAGTGGAAGTGTTAATAGAGCCTGTAGAACTTTATAAAATTCTCAAGTTTGAAGGAATGGTCTCAAGCGGAGGGGAAGCAAAGTCTGTCATTGCAGATCGACAGGTTCTTGTTAATGGTAAAGTGGAAACCAGGAAACGGAAGAAGATAGTTTCAGGAGATGCCATAGAGTTCGCTGATGAGAAAATTCGTATTCGACTCAAATCATAAGCGAATATATATTAATCTGAAACCTCGCTGACCGGGTGCCTAGATTACGGCAGCTTGAAGAACTGAGAAGGCAATAATAAAGGCTTTAACAAACCACAGTGTCAATTTGAACAGGATAGAACATGCCATACGTAAATATTAAGGTTACCCAGGAAGGGGTAACAAAAGAACAGAAACAGGCGCTTATTACAGGTGCCACCCGTTTGCTTGTTGATGTGCTTGGTAAAAACCCGGCAACAACAGTCGTGATAATAGATGAAGTTGCTACCGACAACTGGGGAATAGGTGGCGAGCAGGTAACCGAGATTAGAAAGGAAAAATGACTTTAGCTTTTTAGAATTATTAGTGACGCTAGGTGGTTGCAACAATTTAAACGTATAGATTGAAATTATTGGCAAGCTTGTTCTAATGAAAGCAGAGGGAGTGGTGTTATCTTCTACCAGACAGGTATCGCGCAGTGTGTCTGTTGTGCTATTGACCGTTGTGGTGCGTGGACTGTCTATTTGCTGTGGCTATAGAATGATGTAGTCGTTCAGTTTTGATGCAGCGATGAAATCAGTGAAGGAAACAAGGGCTGTAAGCTGAGCAATTGCGAACAGCCCTTGAATATTCTCCGTTGTAACTTATCGGCCTACTATTGCGTCATAGCATAAGCCATGACGCCGAACATGGTGATAAAAGGCGCAAGTAGAATGAACCCGTAAGCGGTCGTCTTTCTCGTATCACGAATCATCTGGTTTTTCGCCCTTTCCTTGTTTATTGCTTTTTTCAGGTACTTTTCCTTTTTACTTTTGCTCATAGCTAACCTCGAGGTCTATTAAACCATCCATTAATGATTGTTCTCAGTAACTGGCATCTGTATTAGTGAGCAGCGCTTTCATGTAAGCGTAGATCCCAATAACGGCAGCTGCTGTACCAATGCCAGCAATAATTCCCCATGTAGACAATAGGGCGGTACTAAAAATCTGCCAAAAAAACGACATGGCATGAAAATTTGTAAACAGACTATAGAAAGTATATCCAGCGGCAGCCAGCCATGTGCCGGCAAACAGTAGCAAAACAACATTCCATGCCAGGCCGCTAAGGTTGCGATACTGTACGTTTACAGCGTGATTATGTGTATTTGTCAGGGTATTCATTTGATAACTCCTATTAAATGGAACACATTGTATTTACAAATTATACACATAATATTCACAATTGCAAGTTGAATACACTTGCGTAAATTGTCTCTTTATCTTTTTTTTCAATAAATTGGGATAATTATGTAGAATTTACTTAAAATATTAGCCGTTAAATCGGTCAAATATTGCTAAAAGCGATAACCAGGTAGTTTGCGCGCTTTCAGTCAAACTGGTTGACCCATTTGAGCGCTAGTATGAAGAATCAAGCAAAAGATCAGGAGAAGAATGGCAGTGGAAAAGACCTATAATTGGCCTACCCTGAACAGGAGCTGTGATTGAATATATGAAACGATATATTAGTATATAATAACTATCTAATATTATCAAGTGACAACAGGAAAATAATATAATTCGGGTGTTAATATTACCTTGTTGTTTTGAATGCATTTCTAAATCATTTTGCCAGCAGGATGGTTGACGCTATTGCCCAGGGAGGGCTGATTTGGAAATAATGATATACGGGTTGCTATTGTGGTCGCTGGTGCATCTTGTACCCTCGTTAGCCCCGTCTGTGAAAAAAGGCTGGATCAGCATGCTTGGTGAGAATGGTTA
The DNA here is from genome assembly GCA_033791885.1 of Gammaproteobacteria bacterium. GTDB lineage: Bacteria > Pseudomonadota > Gammaproteobacteria > BMS3Bbin11 > BMS3Bbin11 > BMS3Bbin11. The sequence continues at coordinate 6,016 of JASJFV010000383.1, forward strand.
TACAATATCATTTTCTGCCATAGTCATATTTTCACTGGTGATGATTGTTTACGGTTGGCGTCATAGTGATCCTGTAGTGCTATATACCCTGCCAATAGAACTAAAACCTGTCTCATTGATTCTGATGGTGGTCGTTTTTGTATTATTTGGAGCAGCTCAGTATCCAACTCGTATAAAGACGTATCTACGTCATCCACAACTGACGAGCATAATCGTCTGGTCAATCGCTCATTTACTTGTAAATGGAGATAGCCGGTCAATAATTTTTGTTTGGCAGTATGGGGCTGTGGGCGGCACTGGAGATTATTGCAATAAATAGAAGAAGTGGAGAATGGGAAAAAGCCGCTCCGCCAGCCTGGCCACGGGAAATTAAAGGACTGGTTATTAGTCTTGTCATTTTCGCCGTGGTGACATTTGCGCATCCCTATACAGCCGGCATTTCTTTAACCTAGGAACCAACTGAGCGATATGAATATTTGAGAAAAGACTGCGCATTTATATATTTAATAGCCGGCATA
>JASJFV010000384.1:0-3391 GCA_033791885.1 Gammaproteobacteria bacterium
AGATAGATGCCAGCCTGGCAACTTATATTGACCGTGATGTCGCTCTTGTCGATCCTGTTGAAAGAGCCGTGCTTCGGCTGGCAGCCTATGAGTTACATCATCATCCCGAAATCCCTTACCGCGTCGTTCTAAATGAGGCGATTGAGTTATCCAGAACCTTCGGCACTGAAAACAGCTACCGTTTTGTCAATGGTATACTGGACAAGCTGGGGGCTGACATTCGTTCCATCGAGGCGGCAGCAGGGCAATAAGTTAAAGGTGCCCTGGTTTGGACGAATTCTCACTCATTCAGCACTTCTTTTCCTCATCTCACAATAAAACTCACAACAATGGTGTCATCCTCGGCATTGGTGATGACACCGCCATCATTAAAGTTGCTAAGGACGAAGAACTGCTTTTTACTACCGACACACTGATTAGTGGCGTCCATTTCCCGCAAGGCACCGATCCCGCTGCAATAGGCCACAAGTCACTGGCGGTTAACCTGAGTGATATTGCAGCGATGGGAGGTTATGCCAGGTGGTTTACCCTTGCCCTCAGTTTGCCTGAGGCTGATCCCGCCTGGCTAAATGCCTTTTCTGCAGGGTTACTGAAACTGGCGCAGCAGTTTGATGTCAGCCTGGTGGGAGGTGACACAACACGGGGAGCATTATCGATAACGATTTCAGTTATTGGCACAATTCCTCAAGGCACGGCAATTAGAAGGTCAGGCGCGCGTCCCGGTGATGCTATCTATGTCAGCGGTCACCCTGGCATGGCTGCACTCGGACTTGCTGCGCTTGAAGGTAGATTAGCCCTGCCTGAAATAGAAAAGTCATCATTTCAAAATAAGCTCGATTATCCACAACCGCGACTAGAGGAAGGCCAGTTCCTGCGGACCTGTGTGTCATCGATGATCGATGTTTCTGATGGGCTTGCTGCAGATCTCGGCCATATTCTCGATGCAAGTGCCTGCAGTGCTGTAATTGAATCGGTATGCCTGACAGACTGGCTTCCTGCCTCACCATCCCTGACGAAAGAGACAGCCCTGGATGCTGCGCTTAACGGCGGTGATGACTATGAGTTATTGTTCAGCATAGCGACTGAGCGGATACCTCAGCTTGAACAGAACTGGCGAGAGTCATTCCCTCCATTGCAAAGAATTGGCCAGATTGCGGAAGGTACGGGGATAGTGATGCAGGATAGCAGCGGAAACATTATGAATATTGACCCGCGTGGCTATAATCATTTCCATGTCTGAACCATCAACTGTCACCAGATCTTCCTGTAAAGGGATACTAAAGGATCCTGTGCACTGGCTGGCATTTGGTTTTGGCAGCGGCTGCAGCCCCTGGGCACCCGGTACATTCGGCACCCTGGCTGCAATTCCAGTTTACCTGCTGTTACAGGGCACATCACTCTGGATGTATTTGCTTATCACCACGCTGATGTTCTTCATCGGTATCTGGCTCTGTGGAAAAACAACAAAGAAGCTTGGTGTCCATGACCACTCAGGTATTGTCTGGGATGAAATAGTCGGCTACCTGGTAACGATGATTGCTGCGCCGCAAGGCTGGCTCTGGATTGTTACTGGCTTCGTGCTGTTTCGTGTTTTTGATATTCTAAAACCATGGCCAATTAGTATTGCTGACAAAAAAATTAGTGGCGGTTTCGGCATTATGATTGATGACATAATCGCGGGGATATTTGCTTTCACCACGCTGCAGTTAATACTGCATTTCAACCTGATCTCTTGAAGGTAGCTCGAATGACTGAAAAAATTGATAAATCTGATGAAGAATGGCAACAGGAACTGACTGCAGAAGAATTTATAGTTTGTCGTAAAAAAGGCACTGAACGCCCTTTTACAGGTAAGTACAATGATACAAAAGAAGAGGGGATGTACTTATGTCGCTGCTGCGGCGAGCCGCTTTTCAATTCAGCTGCTAAATATGATTCAGGCTCAGGCTGGCCGAGTTTTTTTCAGACTTCGACTGAAACAGGGGTAACAGAAGCACAGGATGCAACCCATGGTATGAGCCGTACTGAGATACAATGCAGTCATTGTGGCGCACATCTCGGTCACGTATTTGCAGATGGTCCGCAGCCTACAGGTCTCAGGTATTGTGTTAATTCACTGTCGTTGAAGCTTGATAAAGAGCAAAAAGATTAATCCACAAGGACACCCCGTGGTCTATTCAGAAATAACCAGCATTGCTGATATAAAGTCATTTACCACCGCAGATGGCTCTACGATTCGTGAGCTAATGCATCCACGGACGCATGGCAACATAAACCAGAGCCTTGCTGAGGCAACAATCGCAGTAGATAGCATTACCAGGCTTCATAAACACCACAACACTGAAGAGCTCTATCATGTCATACAGGGTAAAGGTGAAATGACCCTGGGAGAAAAGAGATTCCCGGTTGAAGTCGGCGACACCATTTGTATCATGCCCGGCACACCGCACCAGGTCCGCAATACTGGAGACATTGATTTAAAAATTCTGTGTTGCTGTTCACCGCAGTATGCGCATAGTGATACGGAACTGATAGAATGCTGAAGGCCATATCAGCAGGGAAATAATAAATCTAATTAAGCAATTATGTCGTTTATTTTTAGTTATAACTGCGCATACTGATAACACTACAACAAGGTTGATTTGATGCCAAAGATATATATAGCCGGTCATAGAGGGATGGTTGGTTCTGCTTTATTGCGTACGGCAGAAAGCAGGGGATTTACTGATATCGTTACTCGCACACACCATCAGCTAGACTTATTAAATGCTGAAGATGTTGATGAGTTTTTTGCTAGCGAGAGACCAGACTGGGTGTTCCTGGCCGCGGCAAAAGTAGGAGGAATACTTGCCAACAACACCTACCGTGCAGATTTTTTACTGGAAAACCTTAAAATTCAAAACAACATTATCGAGTCAGCATATAAACATAATGTAACAAAGCTACTGTTCCTTGGTAGCAGCTGCATATATCCAAAAAATGCGCCACAACCGATAAAGGAAACGGACCTTCTTACATCTCCACTTGAATCTACAAATGAACCGTATGCCATTGCAAAAATTGCCGGTATAAAATTATGTGGCGCGTTTAACAGCCAATACGGGACAAACTACATGAGCGTGATGCCATCAAATTTATATGGCATCGGGGATAATTATCATGCAGAAAACGGGCACGTGCTACCTATGCTGTTAAGGCGGTTTCATGAGGCGAAGCTCAATAATGATCAAGCAGTAACGGTATGGGGAACGGGCAAACCCAGGAGAGAATTCCTGTTTGCCGGTGATATGGCTGAAGCGTGTTTTTATTTGATGGAGAATTACGACGCAACAGATATCGGTGAGTTGATTAATATTGGAACAGGCGAAGAAATCAGCATCAAGGAATTAGC
>JASJFV010000385.1:0-4541 GCA_033791885.1 Gammaproteobacteria bacterium
CGGAGCTATGGTTTCAATTATTACTTACGAAGAAACCGAGTGTGATTAATCAAATAGGTTGAACAGGGCTTATCAAAAAAAGGGGTCAGTACCCTTTTTTACCTTTCTTCGGTCGCCCCTGCCTGGATTGACCGACCTTACATTTTAATGTCTCTTCAATTTGATCACGAAATCGACTATTCCCAAGTGGTGTACCTGTCTGAACTGTAGCCCGGATATTGTCTAGTTGATCAGCCTCCATGCTGTACCGGAAAAAGCCACGATAAACAGTTGAACGTTCCTTTTTAGTATTACCCAGTCTCTGATATACAGAATGTGGGATAACTATATCATTTGCCTTCCCGATTGCATTGAAAGCATGACTTGACCAGGGATAGTCATCAGGTTCATTTACCATCCCTGCCCTAACAGGATTCATCTCAATGTAGCGCATACAAGCAAGTAAATAATGCTGGCTATCAATATTGTTTCCTTTATGACGCCCTTCCCATAACGTGCCGCTCTTACCATAAGTACGATTGATATACGTCACATAATGGCGACCTACATGCTGAATCGTTCGACTAATGGAAGTTTGAGAGTCAGGCGTCATGAGAATATGAACATGGTTTGTCATCAACACATACGCATGAATGGCACAACCATACTTCTCAGCACCCTCTGCAAGTCTGGATAGGTAAACCTGGTAATCTGGTTGATCATAGAAAACGGCCTGTTTGCAATTACCACGCTGCACTATATGTGCAGCTATCCCGGGCAAATAAAATCTCGGCTTTCTTGGCATTTGAACGTCCTTGTTCAAGTAGTTTACGTTGTGTTGTTAGTCAAAAAGGATACTGACCCCTTTTTTGATACTAGCTGTTGAGTATATTAGAATAAATTGTTCTCTGACCCCGATTTTCCGATTTTCGCTCACCCTCCACCAACAGGGATTACAACCTGGGGCTGCCCTTCTTCATTTAACTGCTTTGATCCCACCCTTGATGAGTATGCCGCCACCATTCCTTCAAGGAATATTCTTGAGGCGATTTCCGTATCATCGATATAGAACCAGTAACCACGATGCTGCACCTTGTATGGAAACGAGGGTTCTTCGCGTGAGCTGCGGATATTGATCTTCGACATCAATGGAGACAGGCTTAGCCTGCTGACCACTTCAGGCACGATCACTTTATGCTCATCTGGCACGTTGACGAAAAAAGAAGTTAAATTGATGATATCCATCATCGACCTGGCAGTAACCCAAATGGCGTATGGGTCTTTAAAACCCGGTGCTGCGTGCAAAAGAGGCCTGAAGACATAAAGCTCCTTGCCTGGTTTCACACCTAGCTCTTTAAGTGCAGATACCACTTTGGGATTACTCTGGTTGGGTACGATAAATGCGAGTACCATGCGGGATCTCGCCATCCTTACAGTATCACCATCGTCTTCTTCAATGAAAAACAACCCGGCTTTAAAGGCATCAACCTTATCTTCGGCTGTCACTATACTCTTAGGTATAGTCAAAGTATCAAAGTCCCATTCTGGAACTTGCTTGAACGAAGCACCCAGTTGAGACAGTGTTACTAACGCATTGATACGTTGCCAGTATTTCTGGTTAAGGTTTCCACCAACAAAATCATCAGCACCGTTAATAGAGGCAAATGACAGGGCAAAGCTTAAGGCCTGTAATTCCGGATGTGATTGTGCAAAGCGGTATTGCTGACCAAATGCAATCACTTCATTGACGTTGAAAGAAGAATTCAGCGATAGATAAAACGCGTTATCGGACTGTGGAACGAAGGTAATCGTTGGCGAATCGCTATAACCAATCGAGCCGCTAATACTCCCTGCAGTCCCTGATTGACCAACACCAGCAACACCCGCAGAACCATCAACGTTGACAGAAAACTGGGTATTAATCGCACTTACTGAAAGAAACTGCATAGGGTCCAGGTAACGGGACCGGACAATATTGGTAAGCACCTCGCGTGTCACGGTTAACTGGACTGACTCATTGTAGGCCGTATGACTGGAGACAACCTTTTTCGGGCCAAAGGAGGTACACGATATATTGAGAAAACTGATAACGATCACGCTTATCAGCATGATCTTTCGGGCAGTGCTTTTAGCATGATTCATCATGATTTCCTTTTTATCAAATCAGCCACATCAATAAAATGACTGGCACAAAAATACACTTTCCCGCAAGTATGACTTCAACTGGAATCCGAGTCTGGTGAGCCATCAGGTGGAAAGTCGAGCGTACCGATAAAACTTCTCTTTTGTTCGTCGGTAAAATCAGGGAATGGTAATTCCTGTGCAGCAGCCCATTCGCGGACCTTCTTTTCTGCTTGCTTCTGCTTATCTTCATCGAGTCCTTCGTCTTGCATGTGATAGATGGTACTCGAAGGAAATGCAAAACCCGTTCCTGCTTCCGTAACGATATCCATGATACGCAACATGATATCTTCCTGGATTGACAGAAATTCACTAAAATCAAATGCCCTGATATAGGCACGTATCCCCAAATTCAGCGAGTAATCACCAAAACCGATGAATCGTACGCGTATCGGACTCCTCGCTGTATCAATAGTCATTGGATGTGCAAGCAGTAATCGACGCAGTTCAACTAACACAAAACGAAGCTGGTCATCAGTTGTTTCGTATCGAAGCCCGAGAACAGGGTTCATTAAAAAACTATCCGCGTCACTCAGATTCACGATATTACGTTGGGCGAAATCTGCATTTGGAATAGTAATCAGCGTTCTGTCGGTGCGACGTATCTTTGTTGAGCGCAGTCCTATCGACTCTACCCTGCCAACAGGCCTCCAGCCGGGTGTTGATTCCTCATCAAAACGACAGAGGTCGCCGACATGTACAGGGCGATCAGCAAACAGGTTGAGTGCACCCATGAAATTTTCAAGGGTAGGTTTTGCCGCCAGGGCTACAGCAATACCGCCGACCCCTGCTCCTGTCACAAGACCATAAACCGGCACACCAAACTCCTGCAGAACCAGGAAAATAACCACGGACATAGCAATTACGCCAACTGATCTTGAAATCAGTCTGTAGAGCGCCGCATTTAGGCCTTCTGTCTTAATCTTTGGTGATGCGATGACCAGTTCTGCCAACTGATTTGAAGACAACCATATGATCCAGACTATCGATATCCCGGCAATGACGAAGGTCGTGTAATGCATGATCTGCAATGCAGCACCCGTAACATTAATCTGTTCGGCGTTCAGGTATTGAATAAACGACATTACTATCAGGATCATAACGGGAATTGATAAATCGCGAAGGTAGCAGCGAAGTGAATTGCCATCTGAATTGCCATCCTTTTTACCCTGCAGCCATCGATGTACTAAGGTGATGAAACCAATGCCCAGCAGAACAAGTAATATCTCAACAATCCATTTCCAGACAACCTGACCATTGACAGAATGATTGAGCCATTCTGGAAGGCTTTCGACCCAGCTCATCGGAATCATCCATCCGGTGACCAGCTCATTCAAACGATACACATTGGGTAATGGCATTGGTCTCTGGTAAGGCAACTCTGCGACCGTGTTGTAGTAATGTTCCAGGTTTCTTACCGTGCGCGCATCAAACAGGTAGTTACCTGCCTGGTCACCTTCCTCGATCAGTACGATCGTAATGTCGGTATCTGGATACCGCCATTTTTTTGTTATCCTGGCATCCTCACCATCCTGTTGTGTGGAAGAATCAGGAATCTGCGCCATATCCACTGCCTGCATGCGAAACAGGACTTCCCACAGCAGGTAGAAGTTTTGTTCTGCAACTTTCTCTCTATTGTTCTGAGACACGTCTCTCAGGTCGAACAGCTGCTTAGCCTTGATTGTTATTTCCTGAAGTGAATCCTGCGTCTTCTCATCAGGGGAATTCCGATACGCATCATATCGCCTGGCTGTCTCTTCTGTAAGAGAAAAGAAGCTCACCACGGTTGCTTGCGGGCTTGATGTATCCAGCGGCGCAAGTGGGCTTGCTGTAACATTACTGCTCACAGTGGTGAGTAGAAATGTAAGCAGTAATGTTAGTCTCATTAAAATACGCCTATGTAGAAAGTGACATTTCGGAAGCGAGCCAAACCGAGGCCCACTCCCTGCGTGTCAATACCGTAACGTGATTACTTAACCAGCTCAAGCTCACCCGGACGCCAGGTCTTGTCAAGCCATGGCTGCAGCGGTCCATAGGCGCGGAAGATGATGAACCAGCTCTTGCCTGGAATACTCTGGATCCAGTTACGTTCATCAACACCTTCAGGCAGATTGGGAGCAAAGATAACATCAATAGAGCCATCTGCATTCTGTTTAAGCCCTTTGCCGAGGCTGTTGATGCCGGCAAATTTTTGATCCGTCTGCAGCATGGAACGGGTCTGGGTATCATAGATAGTCACAGACCAGTTATCCTTCACCGGCACATTGGCAGGCACGTGCAGCTTGTAGGTTTTGCTGCCATCAAGTGCCTGGTGCTTGGAATCCAGCCCGGCAATCAGGTAATCCGAACCAGCTCCCGGTTTGGTTAGTGCCATCGCAGGT
>JASJFV010000386.1:0-7237 GCA_033791885.1 Gammaproteobacteria bacterium
TACTCCCAGGCATTTTCACCATCGAGGATGATAGAGACGACAGCATCGGACTGATCTATGCAGTCATCTGCTATAGATTCAAGATGGTGTACAAAGTTGGCCACCGCATCATCGGCATGCCAGTCCGAGTACTTAAAGCCAATCAGATCTGATAAGCCATCATCTCTGAAAAAACAGGCTGCCGTCGCATCACGATACTGGTAGGTTCCATGTATGCAGGGATCTGGCTCTATAGATGATTTTTGCAGCGAATTTCTTAATACAGTTTCACCGCTGGCAAGCCATTGCATTCCCATCTCTGAAGCCAGTTCAACCATTTCTGTACTAATACCACCTTCAGATGGCCAGCAACCCCGGGGTTCAAAACCAAAATAATGCTTGAATACTTCGATGCCTTTTTCCATATGCCAGCGGCTTCTTTGCAGGCCACCGGGATATTCATTTACTACTGGCATCTCTGCCTCCGGCATTGCCTGTCTTGCTGAATTAATATCGATTAACAAGGGCACAATCGGATGCGCATAAGGCGTCATAGTCAGCTCAATCCTGCCTGCTTCTGCCAGCTTCCTGTAGCGTCCTATTACACCGCTGATAAGCTGATGATAAATTTCTACCAGGATATGACGATCATGCAGGCTGAAATCTCTTGCCTTTTTCATTAAAGCGATAATTCTGTCGTCGGTCTTGCGTACTGTTTCGGCAGTCCATGCAAGGTGATACCAGACCAGGATATCTGCAAAAAATTGCTCTGAGTAATAGGTCAGCCTTTCCGGGTTCTGCAATGCAGTTTCTGCCATTTCTGTCAGCGTCTTGAAGCTATCGAAGCGGTCGACTAGACGCTCTTTGTTCGCACGCAGGCAAGCCTTGATGATATGAATGCGACTTTCTGAGTCATGCGGTAAAACCGGGTCTGCTAGCGCAGATAACAGCGGGTCTCTAAGTGCCTTGCCATGGTGCAAATAGCCTTCAAGCTGCTGCGCATAATCATCAATTTGCTCTAGCAATACCGGGGCAAAATTAACAACAACCCGTGTCTTCTCGTTATTTTCAATGTGCGCAACCATGTCGACGTAGTCTTTGATGGTATGCAGGTATGTCCACGGTAAATGGTACTCTCCACTACGTAGATCACGGTACTCCGGCTGATGCATATGCCAGTAAATGACTACATTCAATGGATGCACTTGGGTAATTTCTTCTGACATTATTAACAGCTAGTCCAGCTAAACGTGTGAGTGGTGTTTCCAGATAAATATCTAATGCCAATAGTGACAAACTATCTGACGTGATGGAATTCCTGACCGAGCATTTCTGGCGTCACCAGGACAACACCCTTGGGAGAAACATAAAAACGCTCCTCATCGGCTTCATCATCATAGCCAATTATCGTCCCGTCAGGTATCTCACATCCCTTATCAATAATCGCATGATTGATCTTGCAGTTTTTCCCAATAGTCGCATCAGGTAATACTACAGAGGATTCGATCGTGGTGTAACTTGCAACGGTGACATTCGAAAATAATAATGAGCAACGAACCACTGCGCCTGAGATAATACAGCCCCCCGATACCATAGAATCGACAGCCATACCGCGTCTATCATCAGCATCAAAAATAAACTTGGCCGGTGGCAATTGCTCCTGGTAAGTCCAGATAGGCCATTCTTTATCGTACAGGTTCAGTTCAGGCGTCACGCCTATCAATTCTATGTTTGCCTCCCAAAACGCATCGATGGTTCCAACATCTCTCCAGTAAGATTGAATGCCAGTGCTGGCATCATTGAACGGATAGGCATAAACACGGTATTTTTCTATAGCATGAGGTATCACATCCTTGCCAAAATCGTGACTGGAATTAGGTGTATCCGCATCTCGAATCAATAACTCAAACAACAGGTCCTTGTTAAAGATATAAATACCCATCGAACACAGGGATTCATCCGTCTTTCCTGGCATCGGCGCAGGGTTTTCAGGTTTTTCACTGAAGCTGTTGATGCGAAAATCATCTTCTACTCCCATCACGCCAAATTCTGATGCCTGTTCTATCGGCACTTCGATACAGCCAACAGTGACATCAGCCTGATTCTCGACATGTTTTGCCAGCATCGCACCGTAATCCATTTTATAGATATGGTCGCCGGCAAGAATCAACACAAATTCAGGCGAGTGCGCACGAATAATATCTACATTCTGGTAAATTGCGTCTGCCGTTCCGGAATACCAGGAAGCTTCTATGCGCTGCTGCGCCGGGTATAGTTCTACGAACTCACCGAATTCGCCACGAAAATGCCCCCAGCCTTTCTGGATATGTAGAATCAGTGAGTGTGCCTTATATTGCGTAAGAACGCCGATTCTACGTATACCTGAATTGATGCAGTTTGAAAGTGGAAAATCGATAATACGAAACTTTCCGCCAAACGGTACAGCTGGCTTTGTCCGCCACGTGGTCAGATGCTTTAATCGCGACCCGCGGCCACCCGCCATAATTAATGCCAGCGTGTTTCTGGTCAAATTACTAATAAAACGTGGTGATTCTTCTTTATTCATTTTGAGTCAATCTCACTTTCAATCAGGAGTAGCTTACAAGCAGGATCCTGTAGATGGATCTGCACGCAAACTGAAAATACTGCATTCAATTTTTTTACTGCAAAAAACAGGCCACAAGCAAACATTTATTCTTAATACCGCTATATTACAAAGCGTGGGAGTAGTATGCCCTGACAATGTGCAAAGAATAAATACCACGAATTAATTCGCCATATTTTAGTGCATACAATAATACGCTGTAAGGCATCATTTCGGTATAGATATAATGGATGTTGCCCATAAATAAAGCTTTTACAATAAACATACATAAAAAATATTGTGGTATGCAGAGAACTTGCTTGGAAGCATTGAGCGATAAGCACATAATACGTCTTATTCAATACGTATAAATACAATACTGGAACAATCGGACAATGTCCCCAAAGAAACCTTCAGCAAAAGATAAGAATCGGCCAGCAAATGTGATTCTCGACATCATGCAGGATGACCTCGGCAGGATTGCCCGGGCCGGCCACCATGATCCATTTAATGTTTTGGGCAACCAGACCGGCCATCAAGACGACTTCATTCTTTTTTATTCACCAGAGACTCTGAAACTGAGCGTAACGGAGAATAACATCCCAGCAATGCGCATTAGCGGAAGTGATTTCTTTTTCTGCTCGGAGAATCTGCAGCAGCTGGGTGAACATTATTTACTGACCCGAACGGACAACAGCAATAATGTTACTTCATACTACGATCCTTATAGTTTCGCACCACAGCTTGATGACTTTGACCTTCACCTTTTTGCCGAAGGCAAACACCTGCATATTTATCGTATCCTCGGTGCACACAGCAAAACCATAGATGGCATTGAAGGCATATTATTTGCGACCTGGGCACCCAATGCCTCACGCGTGAGTGTTATAGGCGACTTTAACAACTGGGACGGTCGACGACACCCGATGCGAAGCCGCGGTGGCAGCGGCGTCTGGGAGCTGTTTATCCCGGGACTGGCCGACGGAACCCTGTACAAATTTGAAATCTGCAGCCGCGAGTCAGGTGAAATTCTGTCCAAATCTGATCCCTATGCACAGCAACTTGAACTTCGCCCACGTACTGCATCAGTGACCAGAAGGGACTTGCCATACTCATGGCAGGATGATTCCTGGATAAATGCAAGAGAGAAAAAAGACTGGCTGCACGAGCCTCTGTCTATTTATGAATGTCACCTGGGCTCGTGGCAGCGTGATGAAAATGGCGAATTCCTGAATTACCGTGAACTGGCACATCGACTGGTAGACTATGTCCGGGAAACCGGCTTTACCCATATTGAGCTGTTGCCCATTACTGAGCATCCGCTTGATGCTTCCTGGGGATACCAGACTACCGGCTATTTTGCACCTACCCGCCGATTTGGCAATGCTGACGATTTTCGATATTTCGTCGATCACTGCCATCAGCATGATATCGGTGTCCTGCTCGACTGGGTACCTGCCCATTTCCCCAAAGATGAGCATGGCCTCGCACGTTATGACGGCACCACACTGTATGAACATGAAGACCCACGGCGCGGCGAACATCGTGACTGGGGCACCCTGATATATAACTACGGTCGCAATGAAGTTAAGAACTTTCTGATTGCGAGTGCGGTGTTCTGGATTGAAGAATGCCACCTCGATGGATTACGTGTCGATGCGGTAGCGTCAATGCTATACCTTGATTATTCGCGTGAAGATAATGACTGGATACCCAATCTGCATGGCGGAAATGAAAACATTGAAGCTATTGAGTTCATGCGCGAGCTAAACATCGTCACCCATACGGACTTCCCCGGCACCATGATCATGGCGGAAGAGTCCACAGCCTGGCCGCAGGTAACTCGGCCTACCAACATCGGTGGTCTTGGCTTTAGCATGAAGTGGAACATGGGCTGGATGCATGACACCCTCAATTACTTTGCCTATGACCCTGTTTATCGCCACTACCACCATGACCAGTTAACTTTTGGCCTGCTCTACCTGTTTACTGAAAACTTTATTCTGCCTTTCTCGCATGATGAAGTGGTCCATGGTAAAGGCTCGATGCTGTATAAAATGCCAGGAGACGAGTGGCAGCGATTTGCTAACCTGCGTTTGCTATACACCTATATGTTCACCTACCCCGGGAAAAAGCTCCTGTTCATGGGCTGCGAATTTGCCCAGGGAGGAGAATGGAATCATGATTCAACGCTGGACTGGTATGTCATGCAATACCCGCATCATGCAGGTGTAAAACAGCTGGTAAGCGACCTCAACAGCCTGTATTCGCGACAGACAGCCCTGCATAAATACGATTTTGACCCGGCCGGTTTTGAATGGATAGACTGCAATGATACCGATCAATCTGTGCTCTCCTACCTGAGAAAAAGTGACAGTGAATCGGTCATAGTTGTACTTAATTTTACACCGATAGTTCGTCAAAACTATCGAATAGGCGTGCCTGAAGAAGGAAACTATGAGGTCATTTTTAATTCTGACTCAAGTTATTATTCGGGCAGTGATGCCGGCAGTCATTCAATAATTCCTGCACAAGACACTGCATGGATGAGCCGACCGGCATCCTTGACTCTTGACCTCCCTCCGCTGGCGGGCCTGGTGCTTAAAAAAGCATTGTGAGTAAGGTTTTATACATCAGCAGCGAAGCCTTCCCGCTGGTCAAAACTGGCGGACTGGGTGATGTTGCCGGCAGTCTGCCGGCTGCCTTGCTAAAAGAGTCCCAGGATGTGCGTCTGTTAATGCCTGCGTACTCTCAGGTACTCGATAAAATTTCAAAAAGAAAAGTTATCGCGCAAAACTCTTATTACAACCTGCCAGTAGAGATTCTTGAAACACGACTGCCCGGTACCAATGTCATTGTCTGGCTAGTGGATTGCCCGGTACTTTTCAACCGGCAAGGTGGACCATATGCCGACAGCAATGGACAGGAATGGTCTGACAATGCACTCCGCTTTACTGTTTTCTGCCATGCCGCCGTTGACATCTCGCTGAACAAAACTGGCCTGGACTGGCAACCAGACATTGTTCATTGTAATGACTGGCAGTCGGGGTTGGTACCAGCCCTGCTAAGCCTGCAGCCACAACAGCCAGTGACTGTATTTACCATTCACAATATGGCTTACCAGGGGGTGTTTAACCAGCAGACCTTTGTTGATTTACACCTCCCAGATGAACTCTGGCATATCGATGGACTGGAATTTCATGGCCACTTTTCCTTTATCAAGGGCGGCCTTGCTTATGCTGATAAAATCACAACGGTAAGCCCCAGTTATGCCGCTGAGATTCTTCGACCCGAGTTCGGTTATGGTCTTGACGGATTATTGCAGCACCGCGTCGATCACCTTTCCGGGATATTAAATGGCATCGATGAAAAACACTGGAACCCGGGTACTGACATTCACCTGAAACAAAAATATAGCCGCCGTACATTAAGCAAGAAGTCGCTGAATAAAACTGCATTACAGCAACAGCTGTCATTACCTGTAGATGCTGCTATACCAATGATAGGAATGGTAAGCCGACTGGTCGAGCAGAAAGGTCTTGAAATTATTTTGCAGAGCCTGCCTAGCCTGTTAACGATACCGCTTCAGCTAGTCATACTGGGCACAGGTGAAAGTCACTATGAGCAGAGTTTAATCGATTGGGCACAGAGGCACTCTGACCGTTTCAGGGTCATCATCGGCTACGATGAATCACTTTCACATATGATCGAGGCCGCGAGCGACATTTACCTCATGCCTTCTACCTTTGAACCCTGTGGCCTTAACCAGATGTACAGCCTGCGTTATGGGAATTTACCGATAGTAACCCATGTAGGCGGGCTTGCTGATACCGTGGTCGACGCGAGTGAAGAAAATATAGAAAATGGTAGCGCGAATGGATTTGTCCTTAAAGACCAATCTGCCGCAGCACTAATAGCTGCGGTACAGAATGCTCTCGCGCTATACCAGAACCCGCAAACATGGCAACAACTTCAGAGCAATGCAATGAGCCAAGATTTTTCATGGGTATCCAGCGCTGACCACTATATAAGTTTGTATCAACAAGCCCTGGACGAACGAACAGTTAGTTAAACTGTTTCGTTTGCCTGCCTAACTATCTAATTTCTGTGCCTTTTCCGCTGTAGCAAAACAGTCACTACGCCAAATGCAATCCTGTTGATCACAGTCGCCGTCCAGTGCTGAAGCAAAACAGCTAAAATTGCCTTCAGACAGCTGTATCGCCTTGATCAAGTTCACCTTGGTCATACGCGATGTTTTAATGCCTAATCCCTTAGCCATACCCCTTACTTCCTGCATATTCATTTCAATTCTCCTATTTTATAATGATCTATTTATACTTACTGAAAGGCGAAGCAAAAATCGCGCCAATAAATAAGCGGGACTATTATAACTTAACTATAGTGCCGCATGGCTGACATTCAGAGAAGAATATTTTTATGAGAGTAGTAACAGATGCACCATTAAGAAATACTGACGCACCATATCGGTTCATCAGGTAAATCTAATGATTTGATAGAAGCCATAGAACAGACATGCCAATCTATAGTCGTTAAAACTTCTATTTCGAATTCTGCTTGCGGCTTCCTGTAAGACCCATTAAAAGCCTTTTTCGTCGCAGGAAAGCAATATGTGTCTGCAGCGGCAGGGCCTTCGGACAGTGGTCCTTACATGCC
>JASJFV010000387.1:0-8188 GCA_033791885.1 Gammaproteobacteria bacterium
AGGCTGATGATAGAAATACGTTTCATCGGTTTATCTCCATTGCGGTATTGTTAAATGTGTCTGCCCGGGTAAATAATTAAAGATACACGTCAAGACTGGCAATCATGTGCGAACCATGTCATGCAACTTGTTCTTCACTGCATTTTCCACTCGGGAAAAATACCTGAACGCTTGTCCCCTCACCCGGTTCACTATTCATCTCCAGCGGCCAGTCAAAACGGTCAGACAGGCGCTTGACAATACTCAGTCCAACACCGTGTCCGGCACGAGTAGCGCCGGGTGCTCTATAGTACGGCGTGAAGACCTTGCCCAGTTGTTCTTCTGTCATTCCCACACCACTGTCCTCGATCGTCACACCGCTTTTATTCAGCGTGACCATAATTGACCCCTGGTCAGTGTAGTTGGCAGCATTACGTAGCAGGTTGCCAAGTAGCATCGTCAGCGCCTTTGCTGAAGCCTGAACATACAGTTGACAATCATGCTTAATTTCGAAAATCACGGGCTTATCGCCGATTGCCTGCCTGACCCGCTCGACTTCTTCATCGAGCACATCATTAACACAAACCTCATCGATCGAGAGTCCCAGGTCTGATTCACGTGCAAGTAGCAACAGAGCTTCCATCAACTCCTCCATATCACCGGCATTGCGAAGGATGCGTTCCACGGAATTCCGCGCCTGGTCGGATAGCTCCTGCTCACTCAGCAACATGTCGGCAGCAATCTTGATAACGGTCAATGGGCTGCGCAATTCATGACTTGCATCACGTGTGAACTGGTGTTCGCGCTCAACAAAGTCTGTGATGCGAAGATTAAGATTATTCAGCGCAGTGGCCAGTGCCAGCACCTCGCGGTCTACCCCGGATGGAATCTTGTCCGCATTAATCAGATTATTGGCCTTCGGGTCTGGATCAAATCGGTCAACCTCATGCGCCAGCCAGATAAGAGGAGAGATAGCGCGGCCGGCCAGCCGCCAGGCCATCCATGCAGCAAGGTAAAGCGCCACCAGCACCAGCATCAAGGGTAATAGCCCGAAGTACAGAGCAAGTCGTCCCACCTGTTCACCATCAAATAACAGGTACAACTTCTCACCATTGCGCACAGTGACATACAGTGTAGTGAAATCCGCCTCACTGGGGAGATCATGGTAACCGGGTTCATAGCTAACGAGATATTCTGGCGCCGAGCTGTCACCTGATGCAAGGTAACCAGTAAGGTTAAGTGTATCAGGCAGAGCAAAGGCGGGGTCCTGTATACGCCGTTCCCAGAAAAAATCTGCCTCTTCCTGTAGCGCACGGGTTACCAGTACCTCGCGTATCATAGTACCTGCGGCATAAACACCGATAACAGCCGTTATACTTATCAACAATCCCTGCACTAGAAACGCCCTCACCAGGCGCTGCTGGATGCCTCGTTTCTCATTCATTGAGCCGTCAGCCGATAGCCATTGCCCTGCATAGTTTGAAGTAGCGGTATCTCAAATGGCTTGTCTATCGACTGGCGCAGGTTATACAGGTGGCTTCGCAGGGTATCTGAATCCGGCAGGATGTCGCCCCAAACCTGGCGTTCCAGATCACTGCGGCTAACTACCCTTGGTGAAGCCGTCATCAGAATACGCAGGATTTTCATACAGGTCGGACTCAGGTGCAGTTGCTGCCCATCACGACTAACCTCCAGCGTTCCAGTATCAAACTTGAGGTCAGCCACCTGCAAAGTCTCCGGACTCACCAGCCCTTGATTTCTGCGGATCAGGGAACGGACACGCGCCTCCAGTTCACGGATCTCAAACGGTTTTACCAGGTAATCATCAGCCCCGATATCGAGCCCGGCAAGCTTGTCTTCAAGTGTATCCCGTGCCGTTAGCATCAGTACGGGCGTACTGTTGCGAGCTTCCTCGCGTAACTTTTCGCAAACCTTAAGTCCGTCCATACCGGGCAGCATCAGGTCCAGAATGATAGCATCGTAGTCATTGGTGACAGCCAGGTGCAGTCCGGTAATCCCATCACCGGCAAAATCCATTTCGAAACCGCGGTGGTCAAGATAAGCATAGACCATCTCTGCGATATCGCGGTTATCTTCGACCAGCAGCAAGCGCTGTGTTTTTTCCGGTTCTGTCATTGAATTCTCCTCATACCTTTAATGCTGAGATTGTGCTTGAAGAAGCGTGAAGACGATGTGAAGGAGCCACTACACTGAGTTCCGCAGCATCAGTTCTTCAGGATACGGGTCCATGTAATACTGCCGGTTGATATAGTCGTCCGGGTATCTGCGCAAGTGGTGCTTCATAAGTGTAATCGGTACGATTAAAGGGACCTGACCGAGTCGGTATTTATCCATTACTTCAATCAGTTCCTGCTTATCATCGCTGCTAATTTTTGTTTTCAGATAACCCATGACATGCATTAACACATTGGTGTGACGCTTCCTTGATGCCTTCGACTTGAGACAGGCCATGGCACGTAACAAATATTCATTGGCAACTACATCGAGATTAGCTTTATTAGCACTCGCAATCAGCGGGCCCAGCTTGCGGTATTCGACTTCATCGTGAGCAAGTAGTATCGATTTATGACGCTGGTGGAATTCCATCAGTTGTGAAACTGTGATGCCTCCATCTATCAGTTGCTGCCAACGGTAATAAACAAACACACGCTCTATGAAATTTTCACGCAGCATTGAATCATTCAGCCTGCCCTCTTCTTCCACAGGAAGCCAGGGCATGGCTTTCATCAAAGCCGCTGCAAACAAACCGGTGCCATCGCGCGCAGGTACATCATTAGCATCATAGACACGCACACGTTCCATGCCACAGGTTGGAGAGTTGCTTTTTAATATATATCCTGACAGGTCTTGCATGCCGGCAACAGACTGCTCAGACCATTGGGTCATCTGATCAGTCACATCAATATCTGAATCGCCTGAGCCGACAAGCCGAAGTCCATCCGCAGTGCGGCTGAGCCTGATTGTCGGGCGTGGAGTGCCCATGCCAATCGCCACTTCGGGGCAATGGGTACGGAAGTTGAAATACTCTGACAATGTGTTCATCACATATAGATTGCGCTTGTGACCACCATCATGTCGTACTTCATTTCCTAGCAGGCAGCTACTAATACCCAGTGTGATTTTCTTCATATCTATTTTTCCTGTTCAAAACACGACTTTTGTACATGTCAGGCAAGCATCTTCAAATGTAAATAATGTCATTCACATAAGTTTCACATTATTTTGGCCGGATGTTCACCTGCGGACAGCTACATTTAGCAATATGAGCTCATGACGAATCCGCATTGTACATATATTGTATAATAATTGCATAGTTATTTTGAAGAACATTTAACCTTATATTGTTGAAATTATTGATTAACTAAAACATTCAATAAAATACTGTACAATTTAATTTCATTATGTATAATATTTGTACAGTTTTTGATGAATTGAAGAGAACGATGCAGCAAACAGGTACTGAAAAATTCCCGATTCGAACGGTTTCCGAGATTACCGGCGTCAATGCCGTTACCTTGCGAGCCTGGGAGCGTCGCTATGGCCTGATCAAGCCTTCACGCACACCTAAAGGCCACCGGCTGTATAGCCGAAGAGACATTAAGCTGGTTGAAGAAATACTCGGCCGGCTTTCACAGGGAATGACGATTAGCCAGGTGGCGCGCGATATTTTAGAAAACGGGCAAAGCGACAGAATCGAAAACAATGAGACCTGGAATAATTACGCAAACAAGATGATCGCTGCCACTGTCAACTTCGACGAGCATGCTCTGGACCTTGTCTACAATGATGCGATGTCGCTCTACCCGATCGATATTGTCACTACACGGCTTATTCTGCCGCTTCTTGGCGAACTAGGTAATCGATGGGCTATAAAAACCGGCAGCATTGCAGAGGAACATTTCTTCAGCATGTACTTGCGCAACAAACTCGGCGCTCGTTTTCATCACCAGAACCTTAGAAGCTCTGGAGCCAGATTAATTATGGCCTGCCTGCCAGGCGAGCACCACGAGTTCGGTATCCTGCTGTTCGCTCTAACTGCGCAAAGCAAGGGATTTCAGATTGTATTGCTGGGGGCTGATCTGCCTGTTATAGAACTGCTTCAGGTTGTAAACAATACAGACAACCAGGGCATTGTCCTGGCAGGCTCAGCTGCATTGAGATGCGAAACACTTTTTGAAAATTTAAAGAGCTTAACCTCTGCAGTATCGATTCCGGTATTTATCGGTGGTGACGTCTCTCACACATGTCGAGATTCTATAGTAGAAGCCAATGCCATACCGCTGGGTCATGATCTAACAGGCAGCCTCTCGACCATTTCTAACAGGCTTAAGCAGTCAAATTAACTAGATAGGTAGTCATAACATGAAACAGAATTTTGCCGTTGAACTTACTGAATCCGGATACGTCCCCGACAGCCTGGTACGACATGGTATTCGTCAATTACTCAAGCAACGCCTGGCTGAGATCAATGCATCAGACATTTCAAAAATATCTGATGATCAGGCTCGATTCATTGAACAGATGGACAATTCCGACATTGCCCTGTTGCCACAGATGGCAAATGAACAGCATTACGAAGTGCCACAGGAATTTTATAACTCTGCTCTCGGTCCTCATGGCAAATACAGCTGCTGCTACTGGCCTGAAGGTGTAACTAGTCTGGCCGCTGCTGAGCAAGCGGGCCTGCAGAAGACATGCGAGCATGCTGGTATAGAAGACGGTATGAAAATACTGGAACTCGGATGCGGCTGGGGTTCACTAAGCCTGTGGGTTGCCACTACCTACCCTAACTGCACGATCACGGCAGTGTCAAATTCAAACTCCCAGGGTGAACACATCAGGTCAAAAGCAATGTCGCTGGACCTTGATAACATCGAAGTGATTACCGATGACATGAACAACTTCGATACTGACGAGAAATTTGACCGCGTGGTATCGGTTGAAATGTTTGAGCACATGAGAAATTACCGCGAGTTATTCGACCGTATTGACCGCTGGCTGTCACCGCAGGGAAAATTTTTCATGCATATCTTCGTCCACAGAAATGCACCTTACCTGTTTGAAGATAAGGACGGTACTGACTGGATGAGCCGTTACTTTTTTTCGGGTGGCATGATGCCCAGTGATGACCTGCCACTATTTTTCCAGAATAAGTTAAACATTGAAAAACGCTGGCGCTGGGATGGCACGCACTACCAGAAAACAGCCGAAGCCTGGCTCCATAACCTGGACAGCAAGCGTGAACAGGTATGGCCGGTTCTAGAGCAAACCTATGGCAAAGATTTTGCCAAAATGTGGTTCATGCGCTGGCGCATGTTTTTCCTCGCCGTCGCAGAACTTTTTGGCTACCGCGATGGCAGTGAGTGGTTTGTCAGCCATTATCTTTTCACTAAATCATCTTGAGCGGGAATAAGCAGATGCCTCTAATCATACAAAACTTCATACTATTTCAGATCGGCTGGTTCAGCTGTGTCATTAGCGGTGCAACTCCCGGCTATTCACTGGTTGGGGTTATTGCCGTGGCAATTATTGTCGCCGTGCACCTGCTGCGCGCTGATGATGTTTCACAGGAAGCCATTCTGATAGTTGCCGCCATGCTTATTGGCACACTATGGGACAGCAGCCTGGTACAGGCCGGGCTATTTGAATTTCCACACAGCGCGGCAATCAACGGCCTTGCTCCTTTCTGGATTATCGCCATGTGGGGGCTATTTGCTACCACCCTCAACGTATCAATGAAGTGGATGAAGGGGAAATACCTGCTAGCTTCGGCCTTTGGTGCTATCGGTGGATCCCTGGCTTATTACGCCGGTCATCAGCTAAATGCAGTGGAATTTAGTGACACCCGCACTGCTCTGCTGGCAGTCGCAGCTGGCTGGGCCATCATCATGCCGGCACTGATGGCACTTTCTCAGCGCTTTAACGGCTACCGTAGCACACAGAATGATATCTACGAGGTAAAAACAGCATGAGCGCAATCTGGCAGGCATCTTTTTATGCCCTCGTTGTTATGCTGATAATGGCATTTTTAACCTGGCTGTATAGCCTCTACCGCAAGGATGTCAGCATCGTAGACAGTCTCTGGTCACTAATGTTTCTGGCCGCGGCAATCACTTATGCCATTAGCTTAAACAATCTTACCGAACGAAACATGCTATTGCTGGCGATGGTCACGTTGTGGGCCCTTCGGCTGTCATTTTTTCTGACCGTACGCAACTCGGGTAAAGATGAAGACAGGCGCTACCAGGAAATACGTGCCAACAACCAACCCCATTTCAACATTAAAAGCCTATATATAATTTTCGGTTTGCAGGCGCTGCTGGCATGGGTCATTTCTCTGCCATTACTGTTTGCCTTTTCCAGTGATGCGACAATTGGAGTTATAGAAGTAGTAGCTATTGCCCTATGGCTCAGTGGATTCATATTCGAGTCAGTCGCTGATCAACAGCTGTATCGTTTCAAGTCTGATAGTGCAAATAAGGGCAAAGTATTGAACAAAGGACTCTGGGCATATAGCCGCCACCCCAACTATTTCGGTGAGTTCCTTATCTGGTGGGCCTATTTTCTTTTTGCACTACCTTCGGGAGCCTGGTGGACAGTACTGTCTCCGATATTGATGACATTTCTTTTACTCAAGGTATCTGGTGTCTCACTGATGGAAAAAGACATTTCAGATCGCCGCAGTGCTTACCGTCAATACATCAAAACAACCAATGCATTTTTCCCGGGTAAACCTTCAATTAAAAATGAACTTCTGCATCGAGGACAACAGTCATGAAAACATCACTGGCAAAAATATTCCTTGTCGTCTTATCATCTCTGAGTATCAGCAACACGAGTTTTGCGACAGCTGCTGATAGTGACGACCCGCAGCAGTCCTGGAACTTCAAAGTTTTACTGGATGACAAACCGATCGGCTACCACCAGGTAAGAATAGATCGTGATGCAAACAGGAAAGCCGTTCATACAAAAGCGGAGTTTGATGTGCGCTTCATGTTCATCCCTGTTTATTCCTATGTTCATGATACACGTGAGACCTGGGAAAATGGCTGCCTGGTCAATATTACGTCAACAACCGATGATAATGGCGATGATTTCTTCATCAACAGCAAGCCGTTAAATCAGCGTCTGGAGCTGGAAACTCAGGATGGCATTTCAACTTTTGACGGCTGTGTCCGTACCTTTGCCTACTGGGATATCGAAATGCTGCAAAGTACTCACCTGTTGAACACACAGACAGGAGAATACCAGGCAGTCACGATCACTGATATGGGCAGCGACACAGTTAATCTTGAAGATGGCGAGGTTGAAGCACGCCGTTTCAAGTTGATTTGCGAGGATATGAATATTGATCTCTGGTACACCAATGACATGCACTGGCTAGCGCTGGAAAGTACGACGGCTTCCGGTGCAGTACTGCGCTATGTTCCACAAAGCCCTTTCAATGTTGCCCTGGAATCACAGTCATGAGAAATCTGCTGATGATGACAGCGTTGCTTCCTGTATTACTCCCATTGGTTGGTTGTAGCCATAAGCCGATGGCTGCGGTTAATAACGTCGATATCGATCGTTTCATGGGCGACTGGTATGTCATAGCCAACATCCCTACGCTACTGGAAAAAGGTGCACACAATGCTGTCGAAACGTATGAAAAAAATTCAGACGGCACGATCGCAACCACGTTTACTTTTGTCGACGGCAGCTTTGACGGCAAGCAAAAGAAATATCATCCAAAAGGCTTTATCAAGGACAGCAGCAATGCCATATGGGGAATGCAATTCATCTGGCCGATCAAGGCAGACTACCGGATTGTCTATCTCGATAAGGATTACACCCGAACAGTGATTGGACGTGAAGCACGTGACTATGTCTGGATCATGTCACGCACACCAGAACTGACTAGCGAAGAATACGATCAAATAGTGAAGTTTGTTGGCAGCATTGGTTATGACACCAGCAAGATTGAACGTGTACCACAGAGCTGGCCACAACAGCAGAAAAAAGAACTATTAAAGAGGGATGCAATATGAAGATTGCTGTAATTGGCAGCGGAATAGCAGGTAACGTCGCCGCCTATAAGTTAAGCCAGGACCATGATGTCACAGTCTATGAAGCGAATGATTATGTTGGTGGCCATACCAACACGCATGACATCATCGTCAATGACAAACAGTATGCCATTGATACC
>JASJFV010000388.1:0-47024 GCA_033791885.1 Gammaproteobacteria bacterium
CATAGCACCCTGCCTGGTTTGGTTGTTAATCAGGAGGTGCAAGTGAGTCTCACAGACAGACAAAGATAAACGAATCTGCAGCGCGTTATAAATAATGTAATGCGGGAGATGATAGAAATATTAAGTAATCTTGTTTATATGGCACCATAAATAGCATAAGTATTTAGTCATTAATATTGAAAATATAGGAGAATAAGAGATGATAATAAAATCACTGGTGTTAACTTACAGCATTGCTTGCAATCTTATGTACCAGCTATTTTTGTTGGGGTAAGACTGGAAGAAAGGGAGCTGGAGAATATCCTGCCTGAATACAAACAGTATAAAAAGGACGTGCCTATGTTTGTACCGTATGTGGCCACGAGAGGATAGAGAAACTGACCAGGGGTAGAAATAACTGATATGGACCTGGCTACTATAGCGAAACCAGGTCCTTTTCTTTTTAGTGTCGGTATTAAGTAGAGATTTTTTTGCTAACGACTAACTTGCTACGCTCTGATTATGAGGTGCCAGGATGAGTAAAAGCGCCTGTGCATGTTCCGCCGCTCTCCTGCCAAGATCAGTCAGATAACCACCGTCAATCTGTGTCACCAGCCCCTTATCAAATAGACGTTCTACGGCATCAATATACTCAATGTTAGCGTTTGAGTGTACCTTGATGCCCTGCTGTGTGGTTTCCAGGTTGTAGTGAACCAGTATGTCGATTTCAGCCATTTGTTCGCTTGTATAACGCATGATTTTCCTTTGTGCCTCGTACAGTTTTATCACTGAGAACGCTAAATAATACAATATATTTACAAAGGATGTTATCTCGGCTTGCAGTGGTGTTTTGAAGCATGACCAGTGGAAGAAGAGAGGAGCATCACCTTATCTCTGTGTAACCGGATACATCGAATTGATAAGTAATCGACGAGGAAAATTGCATAGAATTGTAATGCTGAGCAGATTCCCATCAGTGGGAACAAACCCGGCTACGGTTTATGCATAGGTGTTGTTTAGCAGAACCGGTATTTCGCCTGTCTTTGTATTGAATATGTTTGTATTGATAATGTTGAAATATAACAAAGGCTGCTTTTTTAGCGAGTTCGTACTGGAGCACAACGAAGGTAGGGATTGGGGTATCTCAAATCAAATCCAAGTTCATTGGCTGCATGCCATACCCAGCGCGGGTTGTAGAGAAAACCTCTGGCCAGGGCAACCAGGTCGGCTTTTCCTGCAGCGATGATATCTTCAGCCTGTTGCGGCTCTGTAATCATACCGACAGCCATCACGGTCAGGCCGGTGTGCTGTTTTATCTGTTCGGCAAAGGGCACCTGGTAACCCGGGCCTGTTTTAAGTTGCTGTTTATCTGATAGACCGCCGCTGGATGTATCCAGCCAGTCACAATTCCGCGCCTCAAGTTCTCTGGCCAGGGCTAGCGTTTGTTCAAGGTCCCAGCCCTGCTCGATCCAGTCGGTTGCTGAAACGCGTACTCCGACGGGGAGATGGGCTGGCCAGCTGGCACGTACAGCATCAAATACTTCAAGCGGGAAGCGCATTCTATTTTCAAGGCTGCCACCGTAATCATCCTCTCGATGGTTGCTCAAGGGCGACAGAAACTGGTGCAGTAAGTATCCATGGGCAGCATGCAGCTCAATGGCATCAAAGCCAATGTTTGCGGCTCTTTCAGCAGACCTGGCGAATGAACCGATTAAATCTTCTATTTCTGTCCTGCTCAGGGCGCGAGGAGTCGGAGCGCTGGCAGAGTGTGCGATGGCACTGGGCGCAACTGTCTGCCAGCCGCCCTGATCAATTGATAATGCAGTGTCTCGATCCCATGGCGGGCGAGAAGATCCTTTGCGTCCGGCATGGGCTAACTGAACCGCAATCGGTAAATCTGCTAAGGATTTCACATAATCAATGACACGTTTGAGTGCAGTTTCTGTTTTATCGTCAAACAAACCCATGCAATAGGGGCTGATACGTCCTTCGGGGACGACATTGGTCATTTCTATGATGATCATGCCTGGACCTGATACGGCAAATTGCCCCAGGTGCATCAAGTGCCAGTCCTGTGCGCAGCCCTCTTTTGATGAATACTGGCACATTGGAGAGACGACCACCCGGTTGTCTAACGTGATGTCTTTCAATTGAATCGGCGTAAATAGCTCAGTCGTCAAGCTTGTATCCCCATTATTTATGCTGGAAAAGAGTTAATTCTTGATAGCGCACTGTTGTTGGAGTATTTTGTCATCTCTGTAATTCATAATTCAAAATGCAATTTCCAGTCACTAGAGCATAACAGCATGATGCCAATTGACCAAAAACCGCTTTATGTGGATGTCGCCGAGCAGCTTCGCGAGTTGATATACCAGCGTAAGCTAATGCCTGGAGACTGGATCGATGAAAAAATTCTCTGCGACCAGATTGGTATCAGCCGCACACCCTTGCGAGAAGCACTGAAGGTACTGCATGCCGAGGGGCTTATTGAAATAGTTCCCCGGCGTGGCAGCCGTGTCAATACACTGGACGAAGATGGGCTGCATGAGCTGTTTCCGGTGATGGCGACACTTGAAGGGCTTTGTGCCTACTTTGCTGTCAGCAATCAAAGCGATAAAGAACTGGAAATACTTGAACAGATCCACGCTGAACTGGAGAGGCTCGCCAGTGAGGGTAATATAGATGAATACTTCGAAGCTAATCACCATTTTCATACACAGGTGCAGAACTTTGCACATAACCGCTGGTTATCACGGATAACAGTCGAGTTAAGGAATGTCCTGCTGCTGGCACGCCATCGTCAGTTACAGGTACCCGGCCGCCTGCAGCAATCACTTGAAGAACATCGAATGATAATGGATGCATTTCGTAGCGGGGATGCTAAAGCCGCGCAGGTGCGAATGAATCACCACCTTTGCCAGCAGGAAAAATCACTTGCTGAAGAAGACCCCGAATTTATCAGCACCATGTCACAGAAAAAAAAATCTGATGATTCATTGGTCGCATGATAAATCACGATATCTATAACAACATGTAAACCAGAGAAATAGGAGAATTAATATGAAACCACTGATCAGTCTGGCCACAAAAGGTCTATTAGCTGGCAGTATTTTGTTATCCGCTGCAGCCGGTGCAGCCGACATTGACATGAAGGCATCACACCAATGGCCGGGTGGTAAAGGTGATATACGCGACGAAATGGTGCAGATAATTGCGCGCCATATGACGGAAGCCAATACCGGAGTCAATATCAGGGTGTATCCTGGCAAAAGCCTGTACAAGCCTAAAGAGCAATGGGGCCCGTTGACCAAGGGTAAGCTGGATATCACTGCCTTTCCTTTAGCCTATGCTGGCGGTAAGCATCCCGAATTTAACCTGACCCTGATGCCGGGCCTGGTAAAAAACCATGATCATGCGCTACGTTTGAACAATTCAGATTTCATGAAAAAGATTAAAGCCATCATGGATGAAGCCGGCGTTATGGTACTGGCGGATACCTGGCTAGCCGGTGGTTTTGTCAGTAAAAAAGACTGTATCCTCGAGCCGAATGACGTTAAGGGTCTGAAGTTCCGTGCAGCGGGCAAAGCTTTTAACCAGATGCTGGAAGCTGCCGGTGCCTCAATCACTTCCATGCCTTCTTCAGAGATTTATACCGGCTTGCAAACGGGGGTTCTTGATGGCGCAAATACGTCCTCTTCATCACTGGTTTCCTACCGTATCTATGAACAGGTTGGCTGTCTGACTGCTCCTGGCAGCAATGCTTTATGGGTAATGTATGAGCCTATCCTGATGTCGAAAAAGAGTTTTGCCAAGCTGGATGAAAAACAGAAGATGGAGCTGATGAAGGCTGCAGGTGAGGCTGAAGAGTTCGCAACGAATGCCTCCAAGGAAGCAGACCAGAAACTGGTAGATGCCTATAAGAAAGCCGGTGTTAAAGTCGTTGAAATGACGGCAGATCAGGCGGCAATGTGGCGTAAAATTGCTGACGAATCCAGCTACAAGGCCTTTGCTGAAAAAGTTAAAGGCGGCCAGCAATTACTGGATATGGCGCTTAGCGTAGAATAAAAGTCAGTGATATTTCCGGGTCAGTATTAAAACTGGCCCGAAATTTACTTGCTCGACTTACTCAACTGCTTACGATATCCAATATGAACAGATTTATTCGGATTACGGAAAGTTTATCCATATTTCTTGGCATAATCGCGGCTATTTTGCTGGTCATAGCTGTCGTGGTCGTCTGCCAGATGGTTTTTGTCCGTTTTGTTCTCAATCTATCGACTTCATGGCAAACTGAATTTGTCAGTTATGCACTGATCGCTTCGACTTTTATTGGCAGTCCATACGTTTTACTCAATCGTGGTCATGTATTTGTTGAGCTGATTCCGATGATGCTGGGTGATAAAGGCCGTTTTTACCTGGCATTGTTTGCTTATTCGGCCTCAGCATTATTCTGTATAACGATGGCATACCTGAGTATTGAATTCTGGTACGAATCGTGGACTGAAAACTGGAGCTCGGACACCATATGGGAACCTAAGCTATGGAAGGCTTATATCTCCATGCCTATCGGTTTTACTGTTATTAGCATGCAGTATATTGCGGATTTACTTTGCCTGATCAACGGACGCGATGCACCGTTCGGGCTTGAGTACAAATAACCAGAGAGCGCAAATGGACCCTTTGTTACTAGGCGCCATCGTAGGTGCGACACTCATTTTTCTTCTGCTAACCGGTATTCCCGTCGCTTTCTGTCTTGGTATAACCGCGATGATCTTTATCGTTATCGATGAAGGGTTCGGCGGTTTTTCTGTCCTCGCAGAAACCCTGTTTGGTTCCCTGGACGAGTTCGCCCTGCTATCTATTCCGATGTTTTTGTTAATGGGCTCTGCCATCGCGGCTTCGCGTGCCGGTTCGGATTTATATGAAGCGATCGATCGCTGGTTGTACAAGGTTCCAGGTGGATTGCTGATTTCTAATATCGGCGCCTGTGGCATATTCGCGGCACTTACTGGCTCGTCACCGGCAACCTGTGCTGCAATTGGCAAAATGGGTATCCCTGAGATGGTAGACCGCGGCTACCCGCCAAGCCTGGCAACCGGTGCGATTGCTGCAGGCGGTACCCTGGGGATTTTGATCCCCCCTTCGATTACCATGATCGTATATGGCATTGCTACAGAAACATCCATCGGGCGACTCTTCATGGCAGGTATGCTGCCCGGACTCATGCTGGTAGTACTGTTCATGATCTGGGGCTGGATATATGCCTATTCGAAGGGATACCGTTTTACCGATGCAGATAAACATTTTTCCTTTAAAGATAAACTGGTCATCCTGCCCAAGATTATTCCCTTTATGGCCGTTATCGCGATGGTTCTGTGGGCACTGTATGGCGGTGTGGCCACACCTTCAGAAGCATCGGGTGTTGGTGCAATGTTCTGTATCCTGCTGATAATGATTATCTATAAAGTATGGCAACCAAAATCGCTGTGGGAAATTGTCAGTACGGCCACGCGTGAATCAGTCATGCTGCTGATGATTATCGGTATGGCGGCGTTGTTCAGTTATATGATGTCGAGCCTGTATATTACCCAGGGTATTGCAGAATGGATTGTCGGGCTGGATGTGAACAAATGGATGTTATTGCTGTTTATCAATCTCTTTCTGCTTGTGGCCGGTTTTTTTCTTCCACCAGTTGCCGTAATCCTGATGACAACGCCTACCCTGGTGCCGATTATTATCGCAGCCGGCTTTGACCCCATCTGGTTTGGTGTACTGCTGACGCTTAATATGGAAATAGGCCTGATCACACCGCCTGTTGGTTTGAACCTTTATGTCATAAATGGCATTGTTCCTGAGGTACCTTTAAAAACCATTTTGTGGGGGGCGCTGCCCTTCATGCTGTGCATGGTTATTGGTATTATCCTGCTAATCATTTTCCCGGAAATTGCCACCTGGCTGCCCAATTATATGATGGGTGAAGTACAGTGAGCACATTTTATAGAGCCGACTTAGCCATGCAGCCTGAATGAGCTGCCGCAATACATCAAACAGGACATGCTGAGTGGGCTGGCTCGAACAGGTAATTGATACAGTTGCGGAGCGCAGTCTCGAGCTGTTAGGCCTGGGTAAGGTTGATCAGGACCAGGTTAATGACGAGGCGCTTTGTTCAACTCTGCTTAGCCGAGAAGGCGAAGCATCAAATATTGCCCTGGCACATCAAATATTACAGCGCTATGTCGAAAAAAATGATGAAGAAAAAACTGATTTTCTTCTCATGCTGGCAGTCAGGTTTGATCCGGATACAGACCTTATTCTTTCGGCTGTATCAGGCTATGACGCTGACTCACCAGAAACTCTGCAACAGCTTATAGCTGCCGTTGAGCCGCCCAGGCAGGAGCTCTTCAGACGGCTCAATATGGCACCCAGAGGAACAGCATCATTAATCAATTTGCGCCGCGATCTTTTGCAGCGTTTAGCTGAATATCCCAGGCTCAGAGTGGTAGATGCTGATCTGCAGCATTTGTTTTCATCCTGGTTCAATCGTGGCTTCCTGGTACTTGAATCAATTGACTGGAATAGCTCAGCGGCTGTACTGGAGAAGCTGATTCAATACGAAACGGTACATCCAATTGCTGGTTGGGACGATCTGCACCGTCGATTACAAAGTGATCGGCTGTGTTTTGCATTTTTTCATCCAGCCTTACCATCAGTTCCGCTGATTTTTGTCGAGGTTGCCTTCACCAATGGCATCACTGCCAGCATTGATGAAATTATAGGAACCGATGTCGAGGCGGTCGATCCGGCGAACGCCGATACAGCCATCTTTTACTCGATTAATAATTCACTCAGCGGGCTACGCGGTATCAGTTTCGGGAATTTTCTTATCAAACAGGTGGTGGCTGAACTGCAGTCGCTATACCCGCAATTGAAACAGTTTTGCACCTTATCGCCGATGCCGCTGTTTCGTGAAATGCTTAAACAAGGTTTTGCTATAGAACAGTCTGTAGAGCCAGATGCTGCTTCGAGAAAGCTGCTTGGCGACAGGTACGATAAAATACTCACAGTGACCAACACCGGGACGCTTTATGATGCTGTGTTACAGCTAATTGAATTACCCGGCGAGCATGTAAAGTTACTGCAGGAGGTCCTTCATCTGCTGTCGCTGTGCTATCTGACACAGGAAAAAAATGACGGCTCTCTGTATGATCCGGTGGCCCGGTTTCACTTGTCTAATGGCGCCCGAATTGAACGAATAAATATACTGGCTAACCCATCAGAATCAGGGATAAGTGAGTCCTTCGGTTGCATGGTCAACTATTTATATGATCCTGATGATGTGATCTCCAACCATGAAGCCTTTATATCTCAGCGAAAAATTACAATGTCTAAGGCGTTACAAAAAGCATACGATCGCATGCAGTTAACAGGGGACTGAGAAATTGGAAATATTAACACTTCTTATTGCCGGTGCGATCGCTGGCACTATGGCGGGCCTGCTCGGAATAGGCGGGGGAATTATAATTGTTCCGGTCGTCTCCCTGATTCTTGAAGCACAGGGCGTAAGCACTGATATTGTAATTAAAGTTGCCGTTGGAACTTCGCTGGCAACGATTATGGTCACTGCTATCAGTTCTGTATACGCACACAATCGAAAAGGTGCCGTGGACTGGAAAATATTCAAAGCCCTGACGCCATGGATACTTCTCGGTACAGTCGTTGGAACGATCATCGTTGACCGCATGCCGGGTGAAATTCTCTATGTCGCATTTATACTGTTTTTATATGCTGCCGCTACGCGTCTCGCAATAGGTAATGTTGTCGGTCACCATAAGTTGCCTGGAACTCCTGGTATGGCCATCGTTGGCTCTATCAACGGCACGGTGTCTGCCATGATGGGTATCGGTGGAGGCGTCATCAACGTGCCCTTTTTAACTTACTGCTCAGTACCCATTAAGCGTGCAATTGCCACTGCGGCCTCAATAGGTCTACCCCTGGCAACGATTTCTGCGATCGGTTTTGCAATAACCGGTCAAAATGAAACCGGCATACCGGCGGCAAGTATCGGCTATATCAATGTGCCAATTTTCGCCAGCGTTGTTGCTTCAAGTATTGTTTTTGCACCCCTGGGTGCCAGGCTTGCACATACTCTGCCTGAGCGAACTCTTAATATTTTCTTTTCCATTTTTTTATTTATCATGGCCACCAGCATGGCCTGGAGACTAGTGTGAGAGTCTGAATATGAAAAATAACAGCAATCTCTACCTTTTGTTCCGTGATGCAATATCGGCCAGTAACGATATTGATTTTCTCCATGTGCCCGGAGGTCCGTCACTGAAATATAGTAATACCAATGAGGAATGCGGGCGATTTCATGCTGCATTGGCATCTTTAGGTGTCAGTAAAGGTGACCGTGTTGTTGTTCAGGTTGGAAAATCAATTGAATCTGTTCTTCTCTATTTGTCGTGCCTGAAAATCGGGGCGATTTATATACCGTTGAATACGGCGTATACCCCGGCCGAAGTCAATTACTTCATTGACGATGCTGAACCGAGGGTCTTTATCTGTGATCCACAGGCTTACGATAGTCTGCATAGTGTCCTCCATGAGAAGGTACCGCATATACTGACCTTATCAAATCATGCTGAGGGTTCGCTGGTAGGGTTATATAAAAAAATGGATGCTGTTAATGACATCGAGCATTGTTCGCCCGATGACCTGGCTGCCATCCTGTATACGTCTGGAACCACAGGGCGTTCCAAAGGAGCGATGCTGAGCCATAGTAACCTGGCCAGTAATGCACGGGTTTTGCACCAGTACTGGGAGTTTCAGCCAGGCGATATCCTGCTGCATGCGTTACCGATATTTCATGTACACGGACTGTTTGTGGCACTGCACTGCGCACTTCTGAATGGCAGCATGATATATTTTCTGCCGCATTTCGATGCTGATACGGTGATACAAAAATTGCCTGAATCAACCGTGATGATGGGAGTCCCCACTTTTTATACCCGGCTTCTTGATCGCGCCGATTTTACCCGTGAAGTGTGCCATAAAATGCGCCTGTTCATCTCGGGTTCTGCGCCCCTGTTAGCTGAAACGCATCTCGATTTCGCAGAAACAACCGGTCATCGCATACTGGAGCGCTATGGTATGACTGAAACCGGCATGATTACCTCGAACCCCTATGATGGTGAACGTGTTGCAGGAACTGTTGGCTACGCCTTGCCAGGTGAATCTGTGCGCATCGCCGATAGCAACGGTATTGAATTAGCTCCGGATCAGACCGGTGTGCTGGAGGTAAAGGGACCAAATGTATTTCAGGGTTATTGGCGGATGCCTGAAAAGACACAGGAAGAGTTCCGTGACGATGGCTGGTTTATTACCGGTGACATGGCTACCATGACAGATGAGGGTCGCGTTACCATTGTCGGTCGTGAGAAAGATCTCATTATATCGGGAGGATATAATATCTATCCGAAGGAGATTGAGTTGGCAATTGATGAGTGCGATGGTGTTAAGGAGTCAGCCGTTATTGGCACACCCCATCCAGATTTTGGCGAAGGCGTCATCGCTGTCGTTGTCGCAGCAGAGAACGCTGAACTTACTGAAAGCAAAATAATTGAATCACTAAATAGCCAAATGGCACGTTTCAAACAACCCAAGCGCATTTTCTTTATAGATGAACTGCCGAGGAACACCATGGGAAAGGTGCAGAAAAATATCCTTCGTGATCAACACAAGGACTGTTTTATATGAGTCACATTGAACAGGAACTGCAGGCTAAGATTCATTCAACTATCCCGATAAGTGCATCGATGGGTTATGAAATTGTCGAAATTTCTGCGACGGCGATTGAGACCCGTGCGCCGCTGGAATTGAATATTAACATTCATCAAACGGGCTTTGCAGGCAGTTTGTATTCGATTGCCGCCTTAACTGCCTGGTCCCTCTGCCATCACAATATCGCTCTGCATAAGCTGGATACTTCGCTGGTTATTGCGAAGGCCAGCATTGAATATTACAAGCCTGTTGAGTCCGCCATAGAATGCCACTGCGGGGCTGGCGTTGATGAGGTTGAAAAGTTCATTGGCAGCCTGCGGCAAGGCCAGCAAGCCAGGCTCAAGCTGGAGGTCATAATCAACAGCGGCAACGCCATCATGAAAGCATTGATGGTGGCGACGCCCTGCAATTAATAACCGGTTTATACCAGAAGCACGGTGGCTCCAGTCGTTTCACGTGCTTCCATTGCACGGTGGGCTTCAGCGGTCTGTGATAATGGGTAGGCCTGGTTAACATGAATACTGACTATCCCACGGACCACTGCGTCAATTAAGCGCTCTGCACCTTCTAGGAGTAGCTCCCGGGTCGCGGTATGTGTTGCCAATGTCGGGCGAGTGACATAAAGAGAGCCTTTGGGCGCAAGAATTTTCGGGCAGAATGCCTCTACCTGTCCTGAAGCGTTGCCATAGCTTACCATCATGCCGAAAGGTTTTAGCGAGTCGAGCGAGGCTTCAAAAGTTGCCTGACCTACGGCGTCATAAACAACGTCGACGCCTTCTCCGCCGGTTAATTCTTTTACGCGTTGAGGAATATTCTCATCACGGTATTGTATTGTGTGATGGCAGCCATTTGACCTCGACATCTCTGCCTTTTTCTGTGAACCCACGCAGCCGATGACCGTTGCACCGAGGTAGTTAGCCCATTGGCACAGTATTGAACCGACACCCCCCGCCGCAGCATAAACCAGAATAGTGTCTCCTGCCTTAACCGGATAGGTACGAAATAACAGGTAATGCGCCGTCATCCCTTTAAGCATCATCGCCGCAGCTGTCTGGTCACTGATCGTGTCAGGCAATTTGATTAGCCTGCTGGCATCTACCAGGCGTGATTCTGCATAGCCACCCAAAACCATGGCATAGGCGACGCGGTCTCCGACCCTGAGCTGTTTAACGTCGGCACCGACAGATTCAACGACACCCGCTGCTTCCATGCCTAAAATGGCAGGTAATTCCGCTACAGGGTAAACCCCGCTGCGCATATAGATGTCAATGTAATTTAGTCCGCAGGCTGTCTGGCGTAATCGAACCTGTCCAGGTCCGGGATCACCGACATCAACCGAGTCCCAGTGCAGTACATCTGCCCCGCCGGTAGAATGAATACGGATTGCGTGTGTCATAGACCCTCACTGTGTGATTGCAGAAATAGAGTTTCCATCAATGCGACAGGGCAATGATGACATAAAAAATAGCGGGAAAGACATTCTGCATATGGGAATACCCCTGCAGTTTGTGCAGCGGAAGATTCTTTAACATACACATGCTCATGATCCACTACACTGCCAGGATAGCATCAATATAGTCATATGGTTCATTGCTTATCCGTGCCTGAAGGCAGGAATTAAACATACTGTCCGGCACACCAGCCTGATGACCAGGCCCATTGAAAGTTGTATCCGCCAAGCCAGCCGGTGACATCGACCACTTCACCGATAAAATACAGGCCGGAGACTGTCCTGGATTCCATGGTTCTGGAAGAAAGCGCATCGCAGTCAACGCCTCCCAGTGTTACCTCGGCAGTTCGGTATCCCAGGGTGGCATTGGGTTTGATTGTCCATTCTTGCAACTGTCTGGCAACCTGCTGGAAGTGTTTATGTGACAGTACTTGTAGAGTTTTATCAGCCAGTGATGTGTCAACCAGCGTGCTGATCACACGCCGGGGTAAAAATTGAGCAAGCCAGGTTTTTAGTTGTTGTTGCGGGTGATCCTGCTGAGCCTGCCTGAGCATATCAGCAGCATTTATATCCGGTAGCAGGTTGATGGAAATTGACTCGCCCGGATGCCAGTAGGATGAAATTTGTAACATAGCCGGCCCACTTAAACCGCGGTGTGTGTAAAGAAGGTTTTCCCGAAATGAGATGCGTTGATTACTGACAACACACTCGATGGCAATACCGGACAAGGGTGAAAAACGCGCATTATCTTCAGGCTGTAAAGTAAATGCGACCAGGCCGGCTGATGTTGGCCAGACCTTGATGCCAAACTGGTCGGCAATTTTGTAACCCAGCGGGGTGGCACACATTTTGGGAATAGATAAGCCGCCGGTTGCAACGACCAGTGACTGGGCAAGATAGCTATTGTCTTTTGTGTTTATCTGAAATCGGTTGTCTGCTCGTTTATCGACACTGATTATTTCAGTCTTTAGTTTTATCTCGACCGTATTTTTCTCACACTCACTGAGCAGCATATTGAGAATATCTTTGGCGCTGTCGTTACAGAATAACTGGCCATGGCTGCGTTCGTGAAAAGGAATTTCATACTGGTTAACTAATGCCAGGAAATCCCATTGTGTATATCGGCTTAATGCTGACTTGCAAAAATGCGGATTGTGCGAAACATAATTGTCAGCACTGATATGGTAGTTGGTGAAGTTACAACGACCGCCGCCGGACATAAGGATTTTTTTTCCGGGCCTGTTGACATGGTCCAGTACTACCACTTTGCGACCACGCTTTCCCGTCTCAATGGCGCACATTAAACCTGAGGCACTGGCACCGATAATCAGCACCTCTGTCTGTATGGATCTGTCCGACATGATTATTTTCAGTTAACGCAGTTTTCGTACTCTGAATTTACGGCCTTTTATTTTTCCTTCTGTAAGAATCTTCAGGGCTTGTTTCGAAGCGGGGTACTCCACGGCAACATAGGAGAAGTTGTCAGAAATATCGATTTTACCGATTCTTTTACCATCCAGGTTGGTATTTTTAGTTAATGCACCCAATATATCACCGGCACGAAGTTTATCTTTACGGCCGCCATTTATGCTCAAGGTGACCATTGGAGGATCGAGCCTGAAGTTCTCCCTCGCTTTCAGTGAAGAGGTTTTATCAATACGGACAGGGCTATTTAAATATTCTCTTATTGCCCTGACTTTGCGCTGTTCTGAGGCCATGAACAAGCTTAATGCTAATCCTTTACTGGCTGCGCGGCCTGTGCGACCGATACGGTGGATATGTATTTCCGGATCGGGTGAAAGCTCATAATTAATCACCGCTGGCAGGTCTTTAATATCCAGTCCACGGGCAGCAACGTCTGTTGCGATAAGGATGGAACTGCTTTTATTAGCGAACTGAACCAGTACCCGGTCACGATCCTTCTGTTCAAGGTCCCCATGAAGAGCCAGGGCATGAAAGCCCTGCTGCCATAATTCATCTGCAAGTTCCTGGCATTGTTGTTTTCGATTACAGAACACCAGGCTCGATTCAGGGCGATAGTGCTGCAACAGGGAAACTAATGTGCGGGTCCTGCTGCCCTTTTGAATTTCATAAAAGATTTGCTGGATTTTATTATTATCATGCAAACTTTCCACACGTACATCGACTGGGTCGTTCTGAATGTCATCACTTATCTTTTTGATTTCATCTGGATAGGTTGCTGAAAACAGCAGGGTTTGCCTATGACGAGGTGTCTTGTCAATGATACGCATAATGTCTTCATGAAACCCCATATCTAACATGCGGTCTGCCTCATCGAGAACCAGTGTTTTTAATCCATCCAGCTTTAATGATTTTTTTTGCAGGTGTTTCAATATACGACCGGGTGTGCCGACGACAATATGTGGATGATGCTGCAGTGATGACAGCTGTGGGCCTATCGGGTTGCCGCCGCACAGAGTAACAATTTTGGTATTCGGTATCGCGCGCGCCAAAACACGAGTTTCTTTGCTGACCTGGTCTGCCAGTTCACGTGTTGGGCATAGAATCAGCGCCTGCGTCTGGTAGGTTCGTGATTCAAGTTTGCTCAGTAGGCCAATTGCAAATGCAGCAGTCTTGCCACTGCCTGTTTTTGCCTGTGCCAGCAGGTCTTTGCCTTGCAGGATTACTGGCAGACCCTGCGCCTGAACAGGTGTCATTGCGAGGTAGTCCATAGACTTGATATTGGCCAGCAGGTCAGCTGATAAAGGCAATGATGAAAAGGACATATTTGTCACGGAGTTATAGCCTGTAAAAAGCAAACTGGCGGACTGCCTTATTTGCAGAGTAGTGGTTCGTTATGATACCGCAAAAGAAGATGACAGGCGGAAGTAATAGCGGTATGGATTACCGCTGAGGTATGCTTTTGACTGTTATTTCAGTGATACTCTGTGTCCACTATGTTCTGAGCAGGTAGGAGTGAGTGGAATTAAGTTTTCACGGTAACTGGTCAGGGTTTAGCCGGGGACTTCCAGATATTGTTCGCTGCCCAGCTGGTTTGCAGATACAGTGTCTCAACTTTTTTTCTTGCCCAGGGCGTCTTGCGCAGAAATTTAAGACTGGAATTAATACTTGGGTCATTGGTGAAGCACTTGATATTGATACGGCGACCCAGTTCTTCCCAGCCATATTTCTCCTCCAGCTGGGTCACTATCATTTTTAGCGTCACACCATGTAATGGATCCTGCGCGCCAGCATTACTCATTTTGACCAGATACCGGGGTTTATCGGAGCATCCTGTTTTGACTCATCTTTCTTGGGTTTTGCTTTTTCAGTAGCTTTTTTTTCAGCTTCAATATTTACAGCCACCGCTTTTTCTGCTTCGGTTTTTTTCTGTTTAGGTTTTACTTGTTCTGGCCTTCTGGTCTTTGCTTTTTCAGTCGCTTTTTTTTCAGCATCAATGTTTACAGCCGCTACTTTTTCAGTCTCGGGACTTTTCTGTTTAGATTCTGCTTGCTCTGGCTTTTTAGACTCTGCTTTTTTTACCCGAATTTTGCTGCCTGCCAGGTCTTTTCCGTTGAGGTTTTTCACTGCAGCCCTGGCATCGCCTGGGCTGGGCATTTCTATGAAGGCAAAGCCTTTTGAGTTTCCGGTGTCCTTGTCAGTGGCGAGGGTGCAGTATTGTACCTTGCCATAGGTTTCGAACAGGGTCTTTAGTTCTGCCTCTGTGGTTGTGCGGGCGAGATTACGTGCCAGTAGTTTCATCGTGATACCGTGTTGTTATGGAATTGGGGGATTTTGCTCTGTTTGATCTTCAACACATCGGCAATTATATCCTCAACAGGCTATCGGGCATAAGTGCTTATAGCTTTTGTATAAAACATGATTTATAGCTCGATCTTGATTTCCTCAACTTCGGCCATGGTACTAATCGCTTTTTCCAGGTCAACTTTGTCCATGTTTGTCGTGCTTTGCTGTTCAAGTATTCGTGCGAGTTCCTGTTGTTCAAGGGTGGAACTTTCACCGTTGCTATCTTGAAAATAGGCAGCCCACGGGACAAATTTTGTTAGCGGATATAACTGTCCTGCCTGTGGAGAAATGTCGATATTGAGGCCTGCGATAAACAGGATCTTTTTATTCTGGTAACTATCTTCTTTCGCAATTGAACGGAACGTCAGATCAAATTCAACCTGGGTGTTAATCTGCGCTGCCAGTAGACCCGGGTGCTGCGCAGTCATAATCTGTGGCATGTAGCGAATAAGATTATGCTCCAGGTGACGTGTAGCCTCGTCAATCTGTGGAATGTTACGGTGATAATAGAACATATCTGCTGTCAGCTTGTTTGAAATTGGCTGAGGTGTGGAACTGGAAAATACCGAATCTCCTACTTTGTCTACCAGCGATGGAACAGCAGTAAATACTTTTGATGTACTCAAAATTTTATGGGGTATCCGCTGCCCGTTTGAATCCTCCTCGATTAGTTTATCAAGGCGCAATAATAAGCCTTCTTCCCGGTCTTCACGCAATAGCTGGTTATCAACAATGATGAATTTCTGACCGTCAATTTGTTGAAATCGAATATTTTCCTGGGCAAACTGATATTCATTTTCATACCAGTTTAATACTTGGTGGATTTTCCCGCAGCTCGAGCTACATTCCTGATTTGCTGTTTGCAGCCGGCGATAGGTGCCAAAGCGTTTTGTTTCCGGGTCATAGCCGACGTGGCTGGCCTGGATGATTACCAGGTCCTGACCATGGCTTGCATGTGGGGAATGTCGATCGGTGGCGACTATCCCACCGACAAGACCATGGTTAAACGGGAATGTGCCGAAGTGCCTGGCAATCATTATGACCGGGTAGCCCTGGCTCTCGTCTGAGCAGAAGGCGCGCGAGGGCATGATTTTGCCTGCTTCAAAACCAAGTGACATACACCAGTTGTACAAACGCGGCATGAACAGGTTGTACCGCATCATCATGCCCTGGACAGGGAATCCGCCGACGGGTTCAAGCATGTTCGCGGCCAGATCAGGCATTAGATAATCAGCATTTTTGTTATATTGCGTGTTTCCATGCACTGATTATAACCATGGAAATCAAGTCAGTAGCAATCATCGAGGACCCAGCTGGTATTGATTGCGGCTTAATACCTGATTCCCGGTGTCTCAATCTTAAGCCCATTGCCGCGTGCGTTCATATAGACTTCGAGATTTATATATTCTACAGAGTCAGATGAATAGGGTTCAGCTCGCAGGTTAGACAGGCAACCCGTGATACGCTCCGGCGTGCTCACTGCCTTTCCTGCGGTGTAGCGGTAGCCCGGGAAGCCGTTACTCTGCCCCTGGCTAAGCGTCTGGCCACGGAAAGTTCTGCCTGCATGGTATACATGGCATTGATGGCAGGCGATATCGACCTGGCCCCAGCGTGTATGAAAGAGTTTTTTACCTGCCTCATAGTAAGGTGTCATTTCACCACTAACATCGACATTGACGGTCTCGCCGAGGGCGAGACGGCGCACAAAGGCTTCTAGCTGCAGGGCTTCCGCGCTTGAATGTTTTAGTGCTGGACTGCCGATGCGCTCATCCTGACACAGCAGGATCTGGGCGCGCAGGGTAAGTGGTTTTTTAAGGTCGGCACTGTAAACCGGATAACTGGCGATATTCTTGATATCAAGCTTGCTGCCGTCGTCGCCGTGACAGGAGGCACAGGATTTTCCGTTCTCACCAGTAGTGGAAAACAGTATTTCGCCTGCATCGACGGTGAGCATGCCCGGGTTGCCGAAGTCGTCGAGCTGCATTTCCTGCATTTCCGGCATCAGGTAGTCGAAGCCGGATACCGGCTGTTGAGCGTAAGCTGTAGTCAGCGCCAGAGCGGAGATTAAGAAATGGATTAAAATCAGTGTTTTCATGTCAGGTATGCCAGGTTAATTATTTCAAACTAGCCAGGTAGGCTACAACGTCTTCGATCTCCTGGGCGTTGAGCCAGGTCTTGCCTTTTAGCTCTTTGGCGACCCGGTTCAGTTGTGCCGGTGTGCGGTAATAGCCGGGCATCACTGTTTCCGGGTTAAAGTGGGACTGATCGACAACGTGAAGTCGAATCATGCCGATTGCCTGGCGTGAGCCTATACCTGTCAGAGGTGGTCCGAGATTGCCGAAAAAAGGCTCTTCTGTTATCGGCAGCAAATGGCAGGCAAGGCAGTTGCCGCGTGACTGATTTCCTGCAATTGCCCTGCCGCGTTTTGCATCACCTGCTAGTCCACCGAGAGGCTCATTGATAGCAAAGTTCTCAACCTTCCATTCGAAATAGGGGTGCGCTGATGAAGACTCTGTGGCGAAAGCTGAGCTTGTAGTGATTATTGCAGCGAACAGGCAGGAAAGCCTGAACAGGCGAATTTGCCGCATGATTTGAGACTCCTTACTGCAGGATGGATGGACTTTGAAAAACGCTAATTATATCATATTCGATGGTATTCAGAAGTTACGACCAACACTGCAGTAGCCAATAAATCAGAGACTGTGAAAAAAAAGCACAATCCACCAGCAATAAGCCTCAAGCAGTAGGCTTTATGCAGAGTATCCTTTTTTAGCAGGAATAGCGTTGATGCAAATCAATGTATTTTCAGTGTATAAAGCGTATAAAGATCATGTAATTATAATTACTAATAGGGGAAAGGCTATGACCAAAATGATGTCGCTGACCAAATATGAACATCAAGTAATCCCAAAACTACGGGATCAGCTTAACCAGTCTGAATCCGTTGAAGATGTAAAGAAATTCTTTATCGGGAATATTCAGGAACTTCTTTCTCTTGCAACAGGTGGCGATCTTACAGCAGATTACGAAGATATACTTCTCTTGCCTGACCAGCAGCCATACTATTCACTGGCACCCCAGTTAGCAGGCAATGATGCACTCGTGGCGTTGGCAGATAGTGACCTTAATGCAGTACTAACACGCTTAGCTGAGCAAGCAGCAAATCGGTATAAACACGTGCAGAAGAACAACAGTAAAACGAAGCTGAAAATCAAAAATCATTAGAGTCAATATTAATCCAATACCGGTGCTTTTCACGGGCATCGGTATTGAATGATCTATAGCGTATTCATTCTCTACAAGTAAGTATTGTCTGTCAGCGAGTTCAGGCATAAGAGATTCAGTGCATGCCAAATGCATACTGCATAAGGAGCCTGTTACTTATACGTTCCATCATTGCATCAAGTGTCCTCACAATAGCTGTCTATTTCGTGCAATTCCTGTTCTGATGCAATAGATTCTGTTACTGAATCGGGTAGAACAAGGACCCAGTACAGCCGTCAGGGCAAATTACCGCAGAATTCCCTCAGCGATGGAGGTCGAGTGGAGCCGATAATCTCAATAAGGAGTCTAAGCAAAACCTATTCATCAGGTTTTCGTGCACTCAACAACATCAACCTGGATATCCGTCAAGGTGAGATTTTTGCCCTGCTGGGTCCAAATGGTGCTGGTAAAACAACCTTGATCGGTATTATCTGCGGCATTGTCAACCCGGGTGAGGGTAGTGTCAGTGTCAATGGCCACGACATCCTTGCTGACTTTCGCGCGGCACGGTCGATGATTGGCCTGGTGCCACAGGAGCTTGCCACGGCGACCTTCGAGAGCGTATGGGCGACGATGAATTTCAGCCGTGGATTGTTTGGCAAGCCACCCAACCCCGCACATATAGAAAAAGTACTTCGTGACCTGTCCTTATGGGACAGGCGCGATGCGAAAATAATTACCCTGTCAGGTGGCATGAAGCGCCGCGTGTTAATCGCCAAGGCACTGGCACATGAACCGCAGATACTCTTTCTCGACGAGCCAACGGCCGGTGTTGATGTCGAGCAGCGACGCGACATGTGGAAGATGGTCCGGGCACTGCGTGATAACGGCGTTACCGTAATCCTGACGACGCACTATATTGAAGAAGCTGAAGAGATGGCTGATCGCATTGGTGTCATCAATGAGGGTGAGATCAGTGTTATCGAAGAGAAAGCAGTGCTGATGAACAAACTGGGCAAGAAGCAGTTGCAGCTGACCTTGCAAAAGCCGCTAACATCTATTCCGGCAGATCTTGACGGCTACTCACTGGAACTGTCAGCAGATGGCAACGTCTTGATATACACATTTGATACGCAGAAGGAACACACGGGGATCTCAGAGCTGTTGCGTCAGCTGGGTAAGCTGGATATCGACTTTAAGGACCTGCATTCCAGTCAGAGTTCGCTGGAAGATATTTTCGTCAGCCTGGTGAGGGAAAAGTCATGAACTTCTATGCCATCCGCGCTATTTATGTTTTTGAGATGTCCCGCACCTGGCGCACACTGATGGAGAGCATTGCCTCTCCAATACTCACAACCTCGCTTTATTTTGTTGTTTTCGGTGCTGCGATTGGCTCGCGCATGGGTGACATTGATGGTATCAACTATGCGTCATTCATTATTCCAGGACTTCTCATGCTGTCGTTGCTGGGAGAGAGTATTTCCAATGCTTCTTTCGGTATCTATTTCCCGAAATTTTCCGGCACTATTTACGAAGTCTTATCCGCGCCGGTGTCGCCGCTCGAGGTGGTTATAGGCTATGTCGGTGCTGCCGCCTCCAAGTCGCTGATAATAGGTATGTTAATACTTCTTACAGCCCGCCTGTTTGTTGATTACGAAATCTTACATCCACTGTGGATGCTCGGGTTTTTACTGCTGACTGCGATTAGCTTCAGCCTGTTCGGTTTCATTATCGGGTTGTGGGCTGACGACTTCCAGAAACTGCAGATAATACCGATGATGGTGATCACACCGTTGACCTTCCTCGGTGGTGCCTTCTATTCGATCAACATGCTGCCTGCATTCTGGCAGAAGGTCACTTTATTTAATCCTGTGGTATACCTGATTAGTGGATTACGCTGGAGCTTTTACGGTGTATCGGATGTGAATGTCGGAATAAGTATGGCGATGATCCTGATCTTTTTACTGCTCTGCCTGACGGTGGTTTGGTGGATATTCAAGACGGGTTACCGGCTTAAGAACTAATGCTTTAAAACTGCTTCCCAATAGCGGTCGCAGGGAAAAACTACAGTGCTGCCTCGAGTCTTTCCTGCAGTATGGGGACAAGTCCTGAGTGATCACCGACCAACTGTGTAATAACGGCTTTAAGTGTCGGGTGTGCAGCGACCACGCGGTCACGAATTGATTCAATATCGCCCCCGCTACCGGCGTGACGACCGGGTGCAAGAAAAAGCATTGATAGCACCACGGGTGTACCCGGATCCTCGATGGCAAGCTCGTCTAGCACTTCTTCAAGTAAACGACCGCTAAAGTCGTATTCGCTGCCCTGACGACGTTCCATTACCGCCTCAAAGAGCATTATTTCCGGACCGAGAATCTGCCCCATACTGGATGCCAGTAACTCACGTACGGCAGCGACTTCCGGCGTTGGAGAGCCGTGATCGACAAGAATCACACGCGCTCTGGTCATATCGTGAGCGTGCAGGGTAGTTTGAATGTTGTCACAGAGAATCTTCGCCAGACGCGGTTCGCCATCGGGCAGGGGGTACAATACATCGGCCAGCTCAAATTTGAACGAGCCGAACTCGGTCTGCAGGCTGCTAATGATGTCGGGGATGAATGAAGTCAGCGCACGGCTTTGTCCGAAGAACAGGGGAACAGCGAGGAATTCGTGTTTTCCGGCCTGTAACTGATCACGAAGAAAAGCTTCAAAAGTATCCGCATGTCTGCCTTCGACCAGCCCCGGGTCGATATGGTTAGCATGTTGTAGCGATACCGG
The DNA here is from genome assembly GCA_033791885.1 of Gammaproteobacteria bacterium. Lineage (GTDB taxonomy): Bacteria > Pseudomonadota > Gammaproteobacteria > BMS3Bbin11 > BMS3Bbin11 > BMS3Bbin11. The sequence goes on from JASJFV010000388.1 coordinate 20,960, forward strand.
GTGGATGATTTGTCCCGTGGCCTGTTCAAGTGCCTTTGCCGTTTGCCGTAAACTTAAGGTTGCGGCGGCTCGCCGCGAGCCGTTATCTAATAGTAGGATCGTTTGTGTAGTCATCAATGAGCCTGTAAATTATTTAAGTAAAAGAGCACAGTCCTTGCGTGTTCTCGAGCTGCGTCAGAGGCAGTTGACTGCATACATTTACAAAAATTCAGGCGAGTGACCATAGCATAATTGTTGTTTTAGCTCATACCCGTTTTAGTTTTAAGTTTTACCTGCAGATGAATTCCAGTATTGTGTTATCTCTCGTTACGATAATCTGAATCTGACTATGTTTTTCGAAGTTGCTGACGTTACCACATCGATATGGCTGCTGTTAGCCTGGGGTGCGCTTGTCGGCTTCGTCTTTTCTACAGTCGGCGCTGCCGGTGGCATTCTGGCTTCTGTCGGTCTGATCTCCGTATTTGGCGTCGAGAATACAAACCTGGTTAAGCCGATGGCACAGGCGCTGACACTGGTGACGCCAGTGATCGCGGTGCCGCTGTATTACAGACAAAGCCGCCTGGTATTCAGCCTGGCCTTATTGCTCGGTGCGGGGGGGGTGCTCGGGGCAATGCTGGGCAGTTATCTATCGCTTAATTACCTGTCAGACATGAGCGTTTTCAAGCCGGTATTCGCAGGCCTGATTTTCCTTATTGCCGCACAAATGAGCTGGCAGATCTGGCGAGGGCAACGATCTGCCAGTGGACTGACGAAATCTGCCCGGGCAGCCGAATTCTTTGAACTGCATCTGCAGCAGGGAGGTGACATTAGCGAAGTCGGCGTGCGTTGCATCAATGTCTCAGCCGGACGAATTACCATCCAGTTTGGCGAACAACAGTTTTCATTCCATCCTTTATTGCCTTTCTTATCCGGCATTGCGATTGCTGTAATATCTTCAGCACTGGGTGTAGGCGGTGGTTTTCTGTTGGTGCCATTCATGAGTATCGTTATGGGATTACCGATGTTCATTATCGCCGGTACTGCCGCATTAGCTGTTGCTATTCATTCGCTGACATCAATAACTAATTATGTGCGGCTCGGTGTAGAGCTGGATTACCCTCTGCTTGCTTTGCTGATGCTTGGTGTCGCAGCGGGTTCACTGGCAGGACCTTATCTGAGTAAATATATTCCGGAGAAGGGGCTGCGTATTTTTCTGTTGATGTTACTGATCTTTATTGGACTGCGTTATCTCGGTCTGTTTTAAGCGGTTCCGAGTTAAACAATATTGAGTTTCAGTCCAGCATCCGTCAGATAAAGCTTGTAAAGCCAGAATCTCCATCTGTTATGCACAGGCATTTGAACAACCGGTACATCAGCAGATTGTTGCTTTTATTAACAGCGTTGACTGTAAGCTGCAGACTGGATTTGTCCTGATGCAAAGGCCTGGCATGCCCAATGACACAGGCGCTGCCAGGCCTTTTTACACACAAAGATAGCCGTTATGCCAGCAACGCTGCGTGCGCGGCGGCAAGTCGTGCAACCGGCACGCGGGGGGCTGAGCAGGACACATAGTCCAGTCCAGCTTTATGGCAAAAATATATCGAGGCCGGGTGCCCACCATGCTCGCCACAGATACCAACAAGCAGATCAGGGCGTGCTTTCCGCCCCCACTGCACTGCCAGTTCCATCAATTTACCGACACCTTTCTCATCCAGTACCTCAAATGGATTATCCTGCAGTATTCCGTACTCGTTATACATAGGCAGGAACTTGTTTTCAGCATCTTCACGAGAGAATGAGAAGGTTGCCTGGGTAAGATCATTGGTGCCAAATGAGAAGAATTCTGCTTCCTTAGCAAGACTCTCTGCTCGCATGCAGGAGCGCACGACTTCAATCATGGTGCCAAACTGGAAATGTGGAGCATGGCCAAGGGTTCTCTTGAGTTCTGCACTGATAGTGTCGACATGCTTTTTCACAGACAGCAGTTCCTGTGTAGTACATACCTGTGGGACCTTAATCTTTGGATGGACTTCAATGCCATTCTTTTCGCAATCTGCGGCGGCTTCAAGGATGGCCCGGATTTGCATTGAATAGATTTCAGGAAAGGTGATGCCAAGACGTACACCACGGTGGCCCAGCATTGGATTAGTCTCGTACAGCAGACGAACTTTCTTCAGCATCGACTCTTTCTTGGCAATGGCCTCTTCAACCAGGTGCGCATCAACAAGATGGCGCATAGAATCTGCTTCGCTGCTTGCCCGGTTAGAGTCAACCAGCAATGACATGGTACCTGCCAGCACATTCATTCCCTGAACGGTTTGCTTAAGCTGCCTGAGAAACTTCAGCTCATCCGTCAGTTGATTTTCAGATGGCAGGAACTCATGTATCGGTGGGTCCAGTAGACGAATAGTTACAGGGTGTGGAGACATCACCTCAAACAGCTCTTTAAAATCGCTGCGCTGCATCGGTAGCAACTTGTTCAGTGCAGCCTGTCGATCTTCGAGCGTATCTGCAACAATCATTTCGATTACTACCGGCAGGCGATCGACTTCATTGAACATCCGTTCTGTGCGGCAAAGGCCGATACCTTTGGCTCCGTATTTCAGAGCACGTCGCCCGTCTGCGGCACTGTCTCCATTTGCCATGACGGTCAGCTTTGCCGTTTCATCTGCCCAGCTCAGCAAAATGTTGAGCTCGGCAGTAAATTCAGCCTCGACAGTTGCAATCTCGCCCAGGTACAGGCGCCCAGTGGTACCGTCAATGGTAATCATGTCACCTTCATGAATAATGGTGTCGCCAATCATTGCTTCCCGCATAGCAACATCTACCGCGATGCCTTCTGCTCCGGCCACGCAGGGCTTACCCATGCCTCGCGCAACTACGGCTGCGTGTGAGGTTTTACCGCCACGACTGGTCAGAATTCCCTGCGAGGCGAAGAAACCGTGGATGTCTTCAGGTTTTGTCTCTTCCCGAACCAGGATAACGCGTTCTCCCGTTTTGCCCTGCTTCTCAGCCCTGTCAGCATCGAACACGGCCCTGCCACTGGCTGCACCAGGAGAAGCAGGCAGGCCCTGAGCGAGTGCGGTCACACGTACATCCGGATCGAGACGCGGATAAAGCATCTGCTCCAGCAAGCCGGGGTCGATGCGCAGCAGTGCCTGTTTTTTATCTATCAGTCCTTCTTTCTCCATCTCGACCGAAGTTCTTACCATGGCAACGGCATTCATCTTGCCATTGCGCGTCTGCAGGCAGAATAAGGTGCCACGTTCAATGGTGAATTCAAAATCCTGTACCTCATGATAGTGGGCTTCAAGTTTTTCACGCAGCTCTGCAAGCTGACGGGCCATCTCTGGCATTTCCCGGCCGAGCTTATCAATGGGTTTTGGTGTGCGAATACCGGCAACGACATCTTCCCCCTGTGCATTGACGAGGTACTCACCATACAGCTTGTTTTCTCCCGTTGCCGGATTGCGAGTGAAGGCAACACCGGTGGCAGAGTCATCACCCCGATTACCGAATACCATGGTACAGACATTTACCGCGGTACCGTTTGCCATGTCCGGTGTGATTTTGAATTCACGACGGTAATCGACAGCACGTTTTCCCTGCCAGGAATTGAAGACTGCTTTAATGGCAATCTCAAGTTGTTCGTAGGGATCTTCTGGAAATGGCCGGCCGGTTTGTTCGGCAACCACGTGTAGAAATCGTTCACTGATTTCTTTAAGGTTCGCCGCTGAAAGTCCGACATCTTCGGTTACATGGGCTTTCTGCTTAACCGCTTCGAACTCTTTGTCGAAAAGTTCATCATCAATACCAAGGGCCACCTTGCCAAACAACTGGATAAAACGGCGATAAGAATCGTAACCGAATCGTTTGTCACCGGTTTGCTTTATCTCGCCCTCAAGGGTAGCGGAATTGAGGCCGAGATTGAGAATAGTATCCATCATGCCGGGCATAGACATTGCTGATCCGGAACGGACAGAAACCAGCAGTGGGTCCTCGGCATCACCGAATTTTTTACCGGTAGTGGCTTCCACTGCCTGCATTTGCAAGCGCACCTGATCCATTACACCGGCAGGCAGAGCATCATTGTCAGAAGCCAGGTAGTCAAGACAGGCTTCGGTTGTAATCACGAACCCGGGCGGCACGTTCAAGCCTATTTGTGTCATCTCGCACAAATTTGCACCTTTGCCGCCGAGTAATGTTTTGTTCTTGCCATCGCCTTCACTAAAGAAGTAAACCAGTTTTTTATCAGATGCTGCTTTTTTCACTATTTCTAACCTCGAATGAATCGTTTTATATAATGCCGAATGAAGCCGCCTATTATGACAAACTGACGGTACCACTGACAGTAAAAAAGGTGTGATTGGAATTGAAATCGCACTAATAACTGTCAATGTAATGATGTCAGGTATCATTTGTACTCACAGGGAGGCGGTCAATTATCGAAATGACTGGCGCATTACGGCAAGCCGGTTTTATATAGTGGAAAAAGAAGTACAGAAAATATGGCGTTTAGAGATAAAATGCCGAGTGGCTACTCCTGTCACGTGTGCAGTAGTCAGACAGAAGAGATATCAATTATTAAGAATAAATCACACGAAAAGAGGAGAGAGTGATGTCTGCACATAAGATTACCTTCACCTACCTGTCCCAGGAAGACCTGCTGGATGCCGGCTGCTTTGATATTCGTCTTGCCATGGATGTGGCTGAAAAGACCATGCTGGCCTATAAAGACAACCGTATTTTGTTTCCTGAAAAAATCGTGCAGATATTTGACCAGGCCACACAGGATCGTATTAATTGTCTGCCCGCTACCCTGCTGGATGAAAAGATTAGCGGGGTTAAATGGGTCTCGGTGTTTCCTGGCAACCCGGCGCTGCATGGTGCACAAAACCTGTCAGCCATATTCGTACTATCCGAGATTGAGAAAGGTTTTCCAACTGCCGTGATGGAAGGCACGCTGGCTTCAAATATGCGCGTCGCGGCTATGGGTGGAATTGCGGCCAAGTACCTGTCGCGTGAGGACAGCGAAGTTATCGGTTTCATTGGTGCAGGTGAACAGGCCAAGATGCATTTACTGTCAATGAAAAATGTGAGGCCGGGGCTGAAAGAATGCAGGGTGGCAGCGAAAACGATCAAAGAGGAACAGCAGTTTATTGATGAACTGTCGCCGCTATTTCCTGACATGAGATTTGTCAGGGCAGAAACGCATGGTCGTGCTGCGATGGAAGATGCTGATATCCTGGTGACTGCCACCAGCGCGCAGGCACCGTTGCTGAAAGCAGCCTGGATGAAGCCTGGCGCCTTCTACAGTCATATTGGCGGCTGGGAGGACGAGTACGAGGTGGCATTGCAATGCGATAAAATTGTCTGCGACGACTGGGACACTGTTACTCACCGCACCCAGACGTTGAGTCGCATGTATGACGAAGGGATGATCTCCAGCGCGAATATTCATGCTGACCTTCATGAACTTGTCTCAGGGGATAAGCCTGGTCGGCAAGCCGATGATGAACGTATCTATTTTAATGCGGTTGGCCTGGCGTATATCGATGTTGCCATCGGTCTGGCTATGTATCATCGGGCTATCAGGGCTGGCTGCGGTCATACGCTTGACTTGCAGCAATGCATGATCTTTCAACATGAAAATATCATGCAGCAGGTACGATTATAATTCTATGTTCAAGCGTCTTAACGAAAAATCGGATCAGCGAGTCACAGTCTTTATAGAGGGCGTAGAATGCGAAGTGCCTGCTGGTGAGACTGTCGCTGCTGCGGTCATCGTCAGTGGTATCGGGCATACCCGAACGACAGCAATCTCCGACAGCCAGCGCGCTCCTTTCTGCCTCATGGGTGTGTGTTATGAATGCCTCATGATCATCGATGGTAAGCCTAATCGGCGTGCCTGCAAAGAGACTGTAAACGACGGTATGACTATTGAGCGCCAGTCTGGTACGGGTGAACTATAGTTGTGAAAGGTCATTATCAGCTTGTCATCATCGGCGCTGGGCCCGCCGGTATGTCTGCCGCTGCGCTTGCCGCAGATCATGGCGTCGATGTAGCGCTGCTTGACGAACAAGCGGCTCCCGGCGGACAGATTTACCGTGCAATGGAATCCGTTCCTGATCAACGAGCTGATCTACTGGGTGATGAATATAAGCACGGTAGAAAAATAGTTTCTGCTTTCCGCGACAGCAAGCTTGATTATTTGACCAATTCACAGGTCTGGTCGCTGAACAGTAAACGTGAAATCGGCCTGCTACAGGAGGGCAAAGCACATATCATCAGTGCTGACCAGGTGTTGTTGGCGAATGGTGCGATGGAGCGTCCGGTACCTTTCCCGGGCTGGACACTGCCAGGTGTCATGAATGCCGGTGCGGGGCAGATTCTGCTCAAATCACATGGAATTGTTCCGGATGACGGTGTTGTGCTGGCCGGCTCCGGTCCCCTGTTGCTTTTACTGGCATGGCAGTACATGCATGCGGGTGTAAAGATAAAAGCGCTAATTGATTTGACCCCCACACGCAATCACCTGCGCGCACTGCCGCGCCTGCCGCGCGCAATACTGGCAGGTCATTATCTAATCAAGGGACTGGTCTACAAAAAAGACCTCAAGCAGGCCGGCATAAGTACGCTGCATAATGTCAGTGACCTGCGCGTTGATGGTGATGAATGCCTGGCATCGGTCAGTTTCAGGCATAAGGGTCGGCAACGTATCATCGAAACAGATCTGCTGTTAATTCATTTTGGTCTTATTCCCAGCGCGCATTTATCCCGTGCCGCCGGCTGCCAGTATGACTGGCACAGGAGCCAGCAATGCTGGCGACCGCAACTTGATGACTGGGGCCGTAGTAGCATCGATGGCATACTGATCGCCGGAGATGGAGCAGGCATCGGGGGCGCCAGAACAGCTGAGCATGCTGGCCGGCTGGCCGCCCTGCAGGCTACACATGCTCTTGGCTTGATAGGACAGGATGAACGCGATCGGCTTGCCAGGGATGACAGAAAATGGATGCGTGAAGAATTGCATATTCGGCCATTCCTGGAGTCCTTTTTTCATATACCCCGAAAACTGCTCGGGGTGCCGGATGACGATACTATCGTTTGTCGTTGTGAAGAAGTCACCGCAGGAGATATCCGTAAGGCTGTAGCTGATGGCCACAGTGATAGCAACCAGGTTAAATTTCTTACCCGTTGCGGAATGGGCCCCTGTCAGGGGCGACAATGTGCCGAGGCAGTTGCACATATCGTCGCTGCAGCCGGAGGAGAGAAAGTGGCGAAGGGTGGTCACTACCGGGGGCGCCCCCCAGTGACACCATTGACATTGGGTCAGCTGGCCGGCCTTTATTCCGGGGAAAAGGAATGAAATCTGCCGACGTCCTGATCATCGGCGGAGGGCTGATGGGTTTCTCAACTGCCCTGCAACTGGCAATGCGTGGTACTCGCTGCATTGTTCTGGAGAAAGATAGCCCGGGTCGTCATGCATCCGGTGTCAACGCAGGCGGCTTGCGTCAGCTCAACCGTCACCCCGCTGAGATACCCTTATCAGTAGCCGCTGCCGAGATGTGGCATAACATAGCAGGCCTGGTTGATTCCGATTGCGATACACGGTTTCCCGGGCAGATTCGTGTGGCTGAAAATTCTGCTGACATGCTTATACTTGAAGATCGTGCTGCGATGGTCCGTGCACTGGGGTTTGAGCATGAGGAAGTCATCGGTGCGGAGGAACTGTACCGGTTGGTGCCTGCACTGATTCCTCACTGCAAGGGTGGCCTGATCAGTCGCAATGACGGTTACGGTCGCCCGTTTCATGCACTCAATGCCTTTCGTCGCAAGGCATGTTCACTGGGTGCTGAATTTCGGCCATCAACCCGCGTCGATGAGCTGGAATATAATGCAGGTGAATGGTCAGCCAGTACACCAAACGGAGAGTTTCGAGCTCCGTTGCTGGTTAACTGTGCCGGTGCATGGGCAGGTCGTATAGCCGCTGCAATAGGTGACACGGCACCGGTAAAACCTGCTGCACCAATGCTGATGATTACCGAGCGCCTGCCACGTTTCATGGAGCCGGTGATCGGTGCAGCGAGCCGTAAACTATCCTTCAAGCAGATGCAAAATGGCACAGTATTGATCGGTGGCGCACATATGGCAGAACTGGATTTCGTGCATCAGACAACTGACATGAACTGGGCCAAGCTTGCCGTTAGTGCGCGCACTGTAATGGCCCTGTTTCCGCAGCTGGAGAATGTGAGAGTTGTCCGCACCTGGGCCGGTATCGAGGCCTTTATGCCGGATGGCCTGCCAGTCATCGACACTAGCAATGCATTACCAAATGCCTATCATGCCTTTGGGTTTTCCGCGCATGGTTTTCAGTTATCACCAGTGATAGGGAAAATAATGTCACAGTTGATACTTGATGGTCAGACCGAGTTTTCGATCGAATCTTTCAATATCGAGCGATTCTGACCAATAGATAAAATCGGATCAAAAAAACAGGCGCTGTATTATGTAATTCAGTTACTGTATGTGCCTCGGATGCAGATGCTTATAAATGAGAGGTTGGCAGATGTTGCTAATTAGATGGGCTGTTGGGATCTTACTTTTATTGCTGGCCGTTTCAACTCATGCGGCGATGAGCCGACCGGATACAGGTGATGGCAAAGCTACAGTGGTTCAGACTTTTGGCGCAATCCTGGATGTTGATAAGATAGACAGTGCTGAGCAGAACTTCACTCTCAACCTCTATATATTGTTTCGCTGGTCCGACACACGTCTTGCACATGCTGAAGAGGGTGTTGTCATACGCAACTTGTCTGAAATCTGGAGCCCGCGTCTGACGATAATGAATACCCAGAGGCTTTGGGCAAACACCAAAGATAAAGTCGAAATATCGCCCGCAGGCGAGGTGACTTATCGTCTGCACGTGTTTGGTGATTTTTCACAGCCCCTGGATTTACATGATTTTCCGCATGATAAGCATGTATTCGAAGTGCCATTAGTTGCCGCAGGTTACCGGCCGGGTGAAGTCGTGTTTCTGCCATCACCTGATATTGATTCATTTATTGCTGAGAAATTATCAGTCGCGGACTGGGAAATCACAGGTATGCAAGGTGTTTCCCGCACTGTATCACTTGAAAATGGTATAGAGCTGCCCGGTTTTGTATTCAGTTTTGAGGCGAAGAGATTAATTCATCACTATATTGTTAAAGCAATTATTCCGCTGATGTTGATTGTAATGATGTCGTGGTTGGTGTTCTGGATAGATCCCGAGCAGGTATCGAACCAGCTGAGTGTCGCAGTGACAACGGTACTAACCTTAATTGCATATCATATCGCCTTATCCGGGAGACTGCCGCAGATCCCTTATCTCACGCAAATGGACAAGTTTTTATTCAGCTCTACGATCCTGGTCTTTTTGAGTCTTATCGAAGTCGTAATCACTTCACACCTTTCCAGTACAAAACGTATTGATCTTGGGCGCAGAATTGACCGCACTGCACGATGGCTTTTTCCAGTATTATTTATTTTCGCATTCAGCGGATCGTTTATATTTTGAAGTGGAATAGGCATTTACAAAGCTGAAAGGTCCTCCGTTGGGTGCGCGTCTCTTTCCCGTTCCGGTGTTATACTAGTTGGTCAATTGAGAATGCAGGAGTAATCGGGATAGTTGTATCGTTGATTGCTCGCAAGCATGTAGAACAAGAAAAATATTTACCGGGAAAGAATAATGACCTCACCTGTAAAGATTACCGTCGCTGGCGCCGGTTTTGCTGCATTAACGGGAATTAAAGAGCTGCGAAAGCAACTGCCGGATGCCGAACTGACACTGGTTGCACCCAATGCCGAATTTATTTATTTGCCAAGTCTGATCTGGGTTCCTTATGGCATGCGCAAGGGTGATGACCTCCGTTTCGATATTGAGCCATTGCTGAAAAAGCTTAAAGTTAAATTTGTACAAGGTAGTGTGACAGGTATATCTGAAGACGGCAGGGTTCTGAAAACGGATAATGGTGATGTTAAAAATGATGCACTGTTAATAGCAACAGGTGGCCGCTTTATAAAAAAGCTGCCGGGTATAGAAAACGCGATTACTATCTGTGAAGGGATTGCTGCGGCGGAAGCAATGGGTGAAAAGATAAATACCCTGTCGCAGGGTACGATTGCACTGGGATTCGGAGGCAATCCTAAAGAGCCTTCCGCAATGCGCGGCGGCCCCATGTTTGAACTGCTTTTTGGTCTCGATAGCTGGTTAAGAAAACAGGGTAAGCGGGATAAAATTAAGCTGGTATTCTTTAATCCGGCACCTCAGCCAGGCAAGCGCCTGGGTGAAAAGGCAGTGAAAGGGCTATTAGCAGAAATGAAGAAGCGTGGTATTGACACGCACTTAGGCCACAAAATCCAGTCATTTGAAAATAATGTTGTAAAGACTGCAGGCGGTGAGATTGCTGCAGATGTTATATTGTTCATGCCGGGCATGACTGGCCCTGCCTGGATAGAGGGTTCTCCGCTTCCGCTTTCAGAAGGTGGCTTCATCAATGCAGATGCGAAGACGCAGGTAGGCGGCATGGAGCGCGTATATGTGGCAGGAGATGCCGGCAGTTACCCTGGTCCGGACTGGATGCCAAAGCAGGCGCATATTGCTGACCTGCAGGCGAAAGCAGCGGCAAAGAATATTAAATTGAATCTTGCCGGTAAAGCGGCATCTGAAACGTTCAAGGTAGAACTTGTCTGTATTGTCGATACACTGGACAAGGGAATACTTGTGTATCGTAGTGAATCACGTGCTGTCGTGCTGCCTGCTATGAGGTTGATGCACTGGGCTAAGTCACTATTTGAAAAAGTGTATTTACGAGATTTTAAATAGTTACCAGGAACGGCTAGTTCTTTTTGTTATTTAACTATGACGGCTAATCGCAAGCTGATCTAAATAGTATGCATCACTGAGCGATCAAGAGGCGATCACTATTTCATTTTAATTCTTTTAACTGGATCCTGGTTTTATGCAACTGATAAATGGCTTGCGTTTTGATAATTTGAAGGGTGATATTTACGGCGGCATAACCGCCGCAGTGATCGCATTACCATTGGCACTTGCATTTGGCGTGTCCTCTGGAGCAGGACCGATTGCCGGCATCTACGGGGCAATTTTTGTTGGTTTTTTTGCCGCTCTGTTCGGTGGTACACCTGCGCAAATATCTGGCCCGACTGGTCCCATGACAGTCGTCATGGCGGTGGTGTTTACTCAGTACACTAGTATGTTCCCGGATGATCCTGCCAAAGGTGCCGCGATGGCCTTTACCGTTGTGATCCTGGGTGGTTTGTTTCAAATCCTCTTCGGTACACTGCGCCTGGGTCGCTATATTGAACTGGTACCGCATCCTGTAGTTTCCGGGTTTATGAGTGGTATCGGAGTGATAATCATCCTGCTGCAGCTCGGGCCCATTCTTGGTCAGGCTGGTGCAGCCAACCCACTGGTCGTTGTCCAGCAAGCGCCCGGTTATTTTGCAGCAGCACAGCCTGCTGCGGTTATTCTGGGTATCTTAACGCTGGCCATAGTTTATGGCGTACCGAGATTTCTGCCCTGGTTAAATCGGATCATTCCTTCCCCGCTGCTGGCCTTGCTGCTGGGTACCGTGGTTTACATCACCCTGATGCCTGATAGCGGTGCACCTGTATTGGGTGAAATTCCGACAGGTTTCCCGGCGCCAGTAGTACCGACATTTGAAATAGCGCTTCTGGCAGGAATGATAAAATCAGCGCTGGTACTGGCCGTCCTCGGTTCCATTGATTCACTGCTGACGTCGCTGGTCGCCGACAATATGACACGCACCTACCATAAGTCTGACCGTGAGCTTGTTGGTCAGGGCATTGGCAATACCGTGGCTGGCCTCTTTGGCGGACTTCCCGGTGCCGGTGCGACAATGCGCACAGTCGTCAACATCAAAGCCGGTGGATTAACGCCGATTTCAGGTGCCTTGCATGCGGTGATACTGCTGTTCATTGTATTGGGCGCAGGCGTACTGGCAGAGGATATACCGAAGGCTGTGCTGGCTGGGATCCTGATAAAAGTGGGTACCGACATTGTCGACTGGGATTACCTGAAACGATTGAATACCGCACCGAAGGCTGGCGTGTTCATCATGTTCACGGTGTTTTTTGTGACGGTGTTTGTCGACCTGATCACGGCTGTAGCCCTGGGGCTGATCATGGCCAGCTTTTTGTTTATGCAACGCATGGTAGACCTGCAGTTAAAGAGCATGCAGGCAATCATTTCACCTCATCAGGAAGGTCCCCTGAATGAGGAAGAAAAGCAGATTATGGAGCAGGCTGATGGGCGGATTCTGCTCTACCACCTTGGCGGGCCATTAAGTTTTGGCGCTGCCAGAGGCATGGTGCGACGGATTTCTGAATATGATGATTATGCCGCGCTATTGCTCGATTTTACCGATGTACCTGTAGTCGACTTTACCAGTTCGCGAGCCGTTGAGGATATGATTCTTGATGCACAGGATAGAGACCGCAGTGTATATGTGATTCTTCGCCACAAGAGAGTCTCTAATTTCCTCGAAAAGCAGGGTGTTCTTGCTCACCTGGAAGAGGATTGCCTATTGCCTGATCGTTTGTCTGCACTACAGCTTGCACTCAGTAGAATTGATAATTAATTGCGATGAAGCTTTCAGAATAAATGTGTTGAGAGATGAATATTGTTAATTTGTGCCGCAGCCTTTATTAATCCTGCAAGCAGTCCTGTTCGTAGACCTGACACTTATGCCTTGCTGAAAAGCAAGTTGGTTTTTTCTTTACCTGATGACACTGGAATATGCATTATTGATTCATTTTGTTATCGTCACTGTCATTACAAAAATACTTAGAAAAACTGGCATGTCTCGATGCCTGATCGCATCCTGCTGAGGGTTAAGATTCCGTAGGGCAACGAGTTTTATCCGAATGAGTGGCCGACAACGGTACAATTAATTGATGAAAATAGGTAAACCTCCTATTGAAGAGCCTGCAGCAGATAAGCCGGTTCACCTTTCCGATGTGTTTACATTCTCTACACTGGTCCTGATTCTAGCCAACCTGGTACCTGTTGCCGGAGCGCTTTACCTTGGCTGGGATCTGACTAGTATACTGGTTATCTACTGGGCTGAAAGTGCAGTGGTCGGATTCTATAACTTTTGCAAGATTATAGTCATTGGGGGCGAGTCTTCATTATTTTATGGCACATTCTTTATAGTACATTTCGGCGGATTTATGGCTATCCATTTCATGTTTCTGCACCAGATATTTATATCGGATATAGAATCCTCCACATCCGTTAATCTTGAACATGTACTTATCCTTCTCAGCGCTCTTTGGCCGGCATTAGCAGCCCTGTTCATTAGCCATGGCGTTTCATTTATACAGAACTTCATTGGCCACAAAGAGTATGCAAACAGAACAGTCGCTATGCAGATGCGTGAACCGTATCAGCGGATAGTTTTTATGCAACTGGTACTCATTATAGGCGCAGCACTGACCATGCTGATTGGTGATTCGTCTAGCGTACTGCTGCTCGCAATTGTTGCAAAAATTGTCGTTGATGTGGTGGCGCATATCAGAGAAAGAAGCAGGGCCATTACAGAGTAACTATGCAATTAACAACACCATTAAAAGTTATGCTCATCGCACTATTGTTAATTACAACAAATAGTTCATTGATGGCCGCAAATGAAACCCTGCCCGCAGGAATTCTAAAGCATCATCAGCAATGGAATGGCTTTGTAGACAAGCTATACCAATTGCACAGGAAAAAACTGAACAATCATGACTATTATACTTTCGAAAGAGTAGGTGGTTATGGTGGCACGACGAGAAATTTTGAATTCTATCGGGAAGTAAAATACTTTGATAGAAAAAGCAGGCAGCTGATGAGCATCATAAAATGGGACAATACCTACCCCTTCGGCATACACATGATCGATTTATTTGCCTACGATAAGCAGGGACGGATTAAGAGGGAGTATTCAGCAACCTATCTTCCATCACGACACACATCACCGTCTGAGACTTTAATTACTCTGCACTATTACAAAGGTGATCTTCATAGCCTGAGGGAGTTTGATGCAAGTAATATTCTGCTTTATGAGCAGTGCATAGAAATGAATAGCAGTAACACTGTATTTTCCTACCATTATGAAGATATTCCCATGTCTGTGTCTGAAGTTGAAAAAGATATGCAGGATGCCTACCGGGCCTGTTTTCCTGAAACAAATAAAACAGCGGAACCTTACACAGACCCCTTGAAGGACCCCCTGCTATAGCATTACTGCCATTTGTTAGATGTGCCATTATGATAATAACAGTCAAATATTTCCTCGACAGTTTGCAGGTATTTGATACGCATATTGAATCGCTCAAATGGTAAACTTGCTGCAGACTTCATTTACCCGTTAAAGGTCTGACTATGTCACTTGATGTTGAGAATATTCTAAAAAATGCCCGCTCGCTCGCCGAGCAAGGAAAAAAGGAAGAGGCGCAGATGTGCCTGCTTGCAGTTTTAAAAGAAGAACCTGACAATATTTCAGCACTGCTGATTCTCGGTGGTGCTTATTTCGTCGACAATAATTTCAAAGAAGCGCGTATTGTTTTTGAGCGCTTAGTCTCTATTGAACCTGGAACAGGACAGTACTCTATCGCTCTGTTCAATGCCCTCTGGCGTTTGCAGCAAACTGAGGAGGCGCTGGAGGAAATCAGGCGCTTTGTAGCCGTTGCGGATAAGGTGACTGAGAAAGATACTCTCGAACAGTATGTTTCAATACTCAAGGCCATAGAGACTGAGAGTACAGCCTAGACCTGGCGATATAAATGTTCACTCCTGTCCTTATAGTCAGATTGATATGAAAGAAAGTGATAAGAAAATATGAATGAACTTGTCACTTCTTCTGTCCAGTGTCCTTACTGCTGGGAAGTGATCGATGTACTGCTGGATTGTTCTGTAAATGAGCAGTCATATATTGAAGATTGCCAGGTATGCTGTCGTCCGATAAATTTTTCAGTAAGCGTTGATGAATATTATGAAGTCAGTGTAAAGGTATCGCATGAAGACGAAGCATGAGCGTGTTATCTGATGCTAAAGTCGTTAGCAGGGAGTAACTAATGGGGAAACAAACTCTGGACCTGACGGATGAACTTTATAGCTACCTGCTAAAGGTATCTTTACGGGAGTCGCCCGAGCTTAAAGCACTGCGAAAGGAAACTGACCAGCTGGAGAATTCTCAAATGCAGATTTCTCCGGACCAGGGCCAGTTCATGGCTTTACTGGTTAAGCTAATGTCTGCCATGCGCATTATAGAGATTGGTACTTTTACCGGCTACAGTACCCTGGTGATGGCGCAGGCTATCTCTGATGATGGAAAGATTATAGCCTGTGATACCAGTGAGGCCTGGACCACAATCGCAAGAAAGTACTGGCAGCTAGCGGGTCAAAACCACAAAATTGAGCTGCGACTTAAGCCTGCATCTGAAACGTTGCAGTCACTGATTGATGATGGGCATGCGGGCGAGTTTGACCTGGTATTTATTGATGCTGATAAAGTGAATATACAAGATTACTATGAGCTATCTTTGTCATTGCTAAAGGCCGGTGGCGTTGTTCTGGTTGATAATGTGCTGTGGAGTGGAAGTGTTATCGACACTGCAGATGAAAGTGATGACACGTGTTCCATCAGGAGATTCAATAATTTTTTACTACGGGATGACCGTGTTGAGTTAAGTATGATACCCATCGGTGATGGATTGACTATTGCAAGAAAGAACTAGAATTAAAAATATTTTATGAAGAGAGAGTTGTTATGACATTCGTGGTAACTGAACCCTGTATAAAATGTAAATATACAGATTGTGTCGATGTCTGCCCTGTTGACTGTTTTCATGAGGGTGAGAACTTTCTCGTCATCGACCCGGAAGAGTGTATTGACTGTGTATTATGTGTCATTGAATGCCCGGTAGATGCTATCTATGCAGAAGCTGATGTACCTGAAACCATGCACTCATTCATTGATTTAAATGCACAACTGGCCAAAGTCTGGCCAGTTATTGATCGCTCTATCCTGCCGCCGAAAGACGCAGCTATGTGGGCCGGTATAGAGGGGAAGTCACAGTATCTGATTAAATAGCCTCATAGCTTTCTGTGTGATCCTCATCCTCATCTTTATGCTTCTGCGGATGCAGCTTTCGAATAGCACCTGCCGAATAATATCTAGTCGATCTTAAGCGGGTTTTGTGGTTTCGAATTTACGTGTAATGTAAAAATATCCGGGCGCGAGTAATGACCTGCAACATCGAGGTCCCTTTTTCTGATGCCAACCTGACGGGTGTCAACCTCGGCATAAAGAATGCCCTTTTCATTATGCAGCGGTCCCGCAATGATCTCTCCCCCAGGTGCAATAACGCAGGAATCCCCCGGGTTTATCCATTCTTCTGATGCAGGATACAATCTGTCTTTTTCCGGGAAGTCTTCCGGTATATCGTCATTTGATAGAACAACACCGCTGCCGATGACCCAGCAACGACCTTCACGTGCAATATGCTGGAGGGTGCCAATCCAGTTATCTCCACTGTCATAAGTAGGTGCAATATAAATCTCGATACCCTGGGAGTAGAGGGCATATCTGGCCAGTGGCATGTAATTTTCCCAGCACAACAACGTACCAATACGTCCACTGGGTGTCTCAACTACTTTTAATCCACTGGCATCTCCAAACCCCCATACCATCCGTTCCGGGTTGGTAGGCATTAATTTGCGGTGATGGTTAATGAGTTCACCTTGCGCTCCGATGATTACCGCCGTGTTGTATAGTGTCGTATTCCCCGGCTGGCTACCTTTCTCGTTGACTCCACAGGTTATGGTTACATTATGTGATTTAGCTGCTTCATAGAGGGGAGCAAGATCGCCGCGCTGAATATTGACCGCGTTTTCCAGTAAGCGTGCATATAGCTGTTCGCTCAAGCCCCAGTCACCACCAGGTTTAAGACGCCAGATCCATGCGGGGTAACCGGGGATAAATGCCTCCGGAAATATAATCAGATTTGCCCCATTCGCCGCAGACTCCTCCACCAGAGATACTGCTTTTTGAATTGTCTTCTCTCGATCGAGAAATACAGGTGGTTGCTGAATGATTGCTATTTTGCTCATATATGATTCTCATTGTGAGTATGAAAATGAAGGAAGATATTCATTGCAGTAATACTAACAATTATTGATCAAACAATTCAGTTACTTTTTTTCTTACGTAGATGAAAATTCCAGCACATTGCGGAGAGGTGATGTCAGAATGATTGTGAAAAAATACGAATAACAGCAAATACATTGGCACTTTCATCTTTTCATTCCTGAGATAAGCGGGTAATGTGTTAGTCACGCGATTCAGGGTATACCAGCACTCATATTAACTACTTAACTGCTGCTCTCTACGCCAGTCGCAAAAAGTTTATAGAAACAGGCTTCAGCAGCGGAGAATTTTACACATAATGATTGAATGGCTACAGGGCAATGAAACTGTAATATGGTGGCTGGTCGCATCCTCAGTATTTACATTTGTTCTTTCATTGATACTCGTTCCAATGATGGTGGTTCGTATACCCGCAGATTATTTTTCCTATAAAAAGCGCCACCCTAAAAAGCCTGAAAAATATCCGCCTGCTGCTCGTATAGTTCTACTGGTTTTTAAAAACGTAATGGGTCTCGTGCTGGTATTAGCCGGCATATTAATGCTTGTATTGCCGGGGCAGGGACTGTTCACGATGTTTGTAGGCATTATGATGATGAACTTTCCCGGTAAGTATAAGCTGGAGCGCTGGATAGTTGAGCGTGGACCCGTACTTAAATCAATTAACTGGATGCGCAGGCGAGCCGGCCATGAGCCATTAAAAACATATAAGGATGACGGGCCAGCCAATCCTGGTTACTAAGATAAATCATGCAGTCGATACGCTGGCAATGTATCGTGCTGAACTGACTTGAATTCCCTGCCAGAAATGCGCGATGTTTCTGATTGCATGCAGCTATAGTGTTGTTGCAGAAAGATGCACAAATTACCAGCAGGACAAATGGATTTATCGCTTTTTTCTCTACTGGACGAGTATTTCCTGCAAGAAACCGCTGCAATCGCTCACTGGATTGATCAGGGCAGGTAGCGAGAGGTCATACTTGAGTTACAAAGAAATGCTTATTATGTTCAATGAACGAGGAGCAAGAAATGTCAAAAATTAAGTTTAGCGGAAGCTGTCTCTGTGGCTCTGTTCAATACGAAATAGAAGGTGATTTTGAACGTTTTTCTCATTGCCACTGTCAGAGATGCCGCAAGGCTACAGGCACAGGTCATGCCAGTAATATCCTGGTCTCACCACTCTCCAGCCTCAGGTGGATAAGTGGCGAATCACTACTTATGCGTTATAAAGTACCACAGGCAAAGAGGTTTCATAACTGTTTCTGTGCACAATGCGGCAGTCCCATGCCAAGAGCATTATCACAACTAGATGCTGTCCTCATACCCGCAGGGTCTATTGATAGTGAATTAGCGAAAGTACCTCAAAACAGGATATTCTGGGACTCTCGTGCCTCTTGGTCATGCCCTGCCGGCGATCTGCCTGTGTATTCTGAATACCCTGAATAACACAATATTCAGTCACCATGCCTGTATAACCTGTAGTGGTTGCCTTGAAAGCTGCTCTATAAGTGAAACAAACTGCGCAAATACTGCAGCTCCGAAAACTATGAATAAAAAAAGATGAAGGGTATATTTTCCACAGTAATAATTTGCTTCGGATTCTTTTCCATTGCCTTGTTAGTACTTCCGTGGGTTGATGATCTACCTCAGGGACTTAAACTTGTCAGGCATTTTCTCCCTTATCCTGTATTAATTATTACAATCATTCTGAGTCTGTCCTTTAACCAGACCCGGCTGTTTTTTGTTCTATACCTGACATCGATTTTTCTACTGTTGATATTAGGCGATGTGAAGCCCCCGGCTTATTTTTCTCCTATAGACCAGTTCAAGTTTATTCAACTTGTCTTACTACTCTATCTCTGCGCTATTGTATTTTTTCTCTATTCAAAAGAACGCGGAGTGTTAACAATGCGGGGGCTATTGCGCCTGATTCTTTGCTCAGCACTACCTTTGATCCCTCTCTGGTTAGCAGGGGAAAATTCATTCATCAGTACGGACTGGCTCAGCGTTCAGGTATTTCCTCTGGAAATCAGCCAGAGACTACCATTGCCCGACATAACAGTCGCATCTTATCTTCTTGTTATGCTGATACTGTTATCTTCATTGTTATTTCGCCCTGGCGTAGTGGTAAGCAGCTATTTTGCCTTACTCACAGGCGCGGGTCTGGCACTGTATTATTTTCCGGCAATGGCGCGCGTGGAATTTATTATTACCGTCGCCTTGTTCGTTGTGCTGGTATTTATTTTACGTAATAGTTTTCACCTGGCCTACCAGGATGAACTGACCGGGTTGCAGGGCAGGCGTGCACTGCGCGAGCAATTGAACAAGCTGGGCAGTGTCTATAGCATAGCCATGCTGGATGTTGACCTATTTAAAAAATTTAATGATCGCTACGGTCATGATGTGGGAGATCAAGCCCTGAAAATGGTAGCTGGTCATATAGCCAGAACCGGTGGTGGCAGTAAATCGTATCGTTATGGTGGTGAGGAATTTACACTGGTTTTCTCTGGAAAATCAAAGGAAGATGCCAGGCCCTGGCTGGAATCATTACGGCAATCTATAGCAGAAGCAGATTTTATTGTACGTGAAAAAAAGCGACCCAGGTACAAGACGTCTGCGACTGTAAAAAAACCCGCAAAGAAATCAGGGCGCTCCAATAAGCGTGCAAAAATTACGGTTAGTATCGGTGTTAGAGATAACCAGGGTGCGGCTAATACTCCGGATATTGTTCTCAAGAACGCTGATAAAGCGTTATATCGTGCCAAAAAGAAAGGTCGAAATCGTGTCAGTACCTGAAACGGATATGACCTGTTCATAAACCTGGCACCTGGTTTAGAATACCCCTCTTTTTTTATTCACAGTTTGCAGCTTTTGCTGACGGCATTCAGCGCGTTGGTAGAATGAGCTGCAATATACCGGCTCTAAAATGAAGGTTCTGATGAAATATAAATTGTTAGCCTGTCTGTTCATAATTCCTGTGCTTTTATCAGCTGAGGCTTATTGCTATGAGAGCCTGGCGCTGGATATTCTGGATGAAGAATTGACCATTGACCGATATCCTGCAAAAGGCGATCAGGTGGTGTTGTTTATCGATACGGGTATGGGACTAAAGGAGCGAACAAAAACAATCTCGTCTGCTGTGGCAGAGCGTGGCATTGAACTCTGGTATATCGATCTTGTTGAAAGCCTTTTTCTGCCGAGAGCCACAAGTACATTTCGGGAAATGGATGGTCGTTATGTCGCAGGATTAATATCCCGGGCACATGCGGTTACCGGTAAGAACGTTACCGTCTTGACTCGTGCCTATGCATCTATTCCATCGTTACGGGGGATTCGCAAATGGCAGCAGCAACAGTCTTCAAATCTAACTGAAGAGAAGCTGAACAAGCCAAATTCTGATTACCTGAATGGTATCATTCTACTATCACCTGAACTTTACATGAGCATACCTGAACTTGGGCTCGAGCCGGTTTTTGCACCTATTGCATCAGCAACCAATGTTCCTGTGATGTTGTTACAAAGTGGCAAACGAGGTAACCGGTGGCAAATGGAGAAGGTAGTGGCTGAACTGCAAAAAGGCGGTTCCCAGGTATATTCCAAACTATTTCCGGGTGTGACCGGAATTTTTTATGCTGAAGACAAGGCAGTGGAAACTGCTGCCCTGATCAAGGACTTCCCACGTGAAATTGAGCGCGCGGGGCATCTCCTCGAGAATACGTCTACACCCATAGCTGTTACAGCGTTTACGGAAAAAGCGGCAGTTGCCGATAGCACACTTGATATGTCACTCAAACCATATAAAGGTAACCCGATACCTCCAACGCTGAACCTTTCTGCTGCACTTGATACTAAGGCCGGTGAAGTGGATTACAGAGGCAAAGTTACATTGGTTAACTTCTGGGCAACCTGGTGCCGGCCATGTGTTGAAGAAATACCTTCACTGAATCGATTACGAAAGCAGATGCACGGAAAACCATTCCAGCTGATATCTGTTGATTATGCTGAAGCGCAGGAGACCATCCGGGTATTCATGAAGGAGGTGGACGTAGACTTTCCTGTGCTCCTTGATACGGATGGCAATGTTTCAGCGCAATGGAATGTAGTGGTTTTTCCCTCAACATTTGTCATCAACCCAGAAGGTAAGATTGTCTATGGAGTAAAGGGGGGTATTCACTGGGATACAGAAGAGGTCATTAAGTTGCTGGATAACCTGCTGGATCAAAACTCGGGCTAATCAGTCTTATGCTGACTGAAGTCCCGATAATGAATACACTATTGATTCAGTGGGTTCAAATATCCAGCAACACCTGCAGTTTGCTAGAATCCGCCGGAACTTAATACTTTATCAGCCTGCCGGGTGAAAACAGATGTCTCAAATTGCGGTTGCCGCTCTTTATCAGTTCGTTACCCTTGACGACTATAAACAACTACGCCAGCCATTGCTGGACTGCATGTTGAAGCATGAAATCAAAGGAACTTTTCTGCTCGCCCGGGAAGGTATTAATGGCACGGTAGCCGGAGACAGAAGCGCAATAGAAGCGTTACTCGAGTGGCTGCGCTCAGATCAGCGCTTCAAGTCTGTCTCGTGTAAATTCTCCTACCATCAGGAAGTCCCTTTTTATCGTACCAGGGTAAAACTGAAAAAAGAGATTGTTACCATGGGTGTGGAAGGTATCGATCCTCGCCGTAGTGTTGGAACTTATATTGAGCCTGAACACTGGAATGCCCTTATCTCAGATCCCGATGTCACTGTCATTGATACACGGAATTTATACGAAACACAGATAGGATCATTCCAAAATGCAGTTGCTCCGGAGACCGGGTCGTTTCGTGAATTTCCGGAGTTTGTAAAAAATAATCTGAGCGTCAACAAAAACAGGAAAGTTGCAATGTTCTGTACTGGCGGCATTCGCTGTGAAAAGTCGACGGCTTATCTAAAACAACAGGGGTTTGACGAGGTTTATCACTTGCAGGGCGGCATCCTGAAATACCTTGAAACTATCCCTGAAGAAGAAAGCCTGTGGCAGGGAGAATGTTTTGTCTTTGATAATCGCGTGGCAGTGAATCATGCCCTGGAACAGGGGCGTTATTCACAATGCCATGCCTGCAGGATGCCTATAACAGAAGCGGATAAAGAAAGTGATCATTACCATCCCGGGGTCAGTTGCCCTAAATGCTATGAAAAAACCACGGAACAACAGCGTACACGTTTTGCGGAGAGGCATAAACAGATTGAGCTTGCCCGTCAACGTGGGGAAGATCATATAGGCTCAATCAAAATAGAAAAAAACTAGCTGAAACGAGTTGCAGAAAAAAGCAGGCATGGATTGGCGATATATTCTTCCATGCAACAATGGCTGGTTTCACCAGCAGAGGTCTTGATTACTTACTATGTAGGCTGCAGCAGGAAGGATGCTGAAATCTGCCTAGCTTTTAACACCTGATTCAATCCACTTACGTATACGATTTGAATCACCGGTGGGAGTGAGTTTTCCGTATGAATTCAGCAGCACGATAACAAGCGGCTGATGCGCAATCTCGGCCTGCATAGTAAGGCAGCGTCCTGCTTCGTGGATATAACCTGTTTTGCTAAGACGGATTTCCCAGTCTTTGCTTTTGAGTAGACGATTGGTGTTACCGTAACGCAGCGGACCACGACCCTTGTAGGGGTAAACCATCATCTTCTGAGTTGTTGTTGCCTTTCTGATAAGAGGATATTGTAGAGCACTACGAACCATAGTGACCAGGTCCCGGGCAGATGCCTTATTACCTGACTTGAGGCCGACCGGGTCGGCGAAGCGGCTGTTCTTCATGCCAAGGGATTGTGCCTTTTTGTTCATTGCGCTGATAAAGGCCTGCATTCCACCAGGGTAGGTGCGACCCAGTGCAGCGGCAGCACGATTTTCAGATGACATCAGAGCAAGGGATATCATTTGCTTGCGCGTGAGTGTTGCACCGTATTTAAGGCGTGACCCTGTTCCACGAATTGTGTCTCTGTCTGCTTTGGTGATAGTAATTTTCTGATCGAGTGGTAATTTCGCATCAAGAGTCACCATCGCTGTCATCAGCTTTGTGATGGATGCTATAGGGCGGGCATTATTCGCGTCCTTGGCATAAACGTCATTGCCATAGATGTCGACTACCAGAGCAGAGGCTGATTTAAGCTTTAGTTTCTTAGGATTGAGTGAACGCCATTTTTTGCTTGAGGCTGCTTTGCGAGTTTGTCCGTCATCACTTAATTTCGCCAGCAGAATTGTGTCATCTGTAATGAACTCAACAGTACCGTTTGCCCTTTCATCTTTTGCTAATGAGGATGTGCTCAATAGTGTGAGGGCAAGGAAAAATGTAAATGCTGGTTTATTCATCATTTAAGTATATTCATGTTTAACGGACTACAGGTTATTCTAAAGTTAGCATAAAATCACTAAGTATGGGGAGTCTATCTTATACGGCCGCATGATTGCAGGTGAAATGATGAAATTTAATCAAATTGGCGAAAGCGAGCTCAACGTATCAGAGCTCTGCCTGGGAACGATGACTTTTGGTGAGCAAAACTCATTGGCTGAATCCAGCAAGCAACTGGATTACGCCATCTCGCGTGGTATCAACTTCATTGATACAGCTGAAATGTATCCTGTACCGCCCCGTGCAGAGACACAGGGTTCGACCGAGCAGTATGTTGGCCAATGGCTTAAACAGCAGCAGCGCGACAAACTCGTTATCGCTAGCAAGGTGACAGGTCCTTCACGTGGTTTTGAATGGATACGGGGCGGTCCGCGAATTAATCGGCAGCATATTGAGCAGGCTATCGATGACAGCCTGCAACGCTTACAGACAGATTACATCGACCTTTACCAGATACACTGGCCTGACCGGAATGTACCCATGTTTGGTCAGAGTCATTTCGATCCGAACCATGAGAGGGATACAGACTCTATTGCTGAGCAACTGCAGGTTTTTTCTGACCTGGTGAAAGCAGGCAAGATTCGTTATCTAGGTCTCAGCAATGAAACGCCCTGGGGCGTAAGCCAGTTTATTTCTGTTGCCAGGGAAACAGCGACACCGCGAGTTATCTCAATCCAGAACTGCTTCAACCTGCTTAATCGCACCTTTGAA
Source organism: Gammaproteobacteria bacterium (assembly GCA_033791885.1). GTDB lineage: Bacteria > Pseudomonadota > Gammaproteobacteria > BMS3Bbin11 > BMS3Bbin11 > BMS3Bbin11. The sequence continues at coordinate 45,268 of JASJFV010000388.1, forward strand.
TCCGGCCTGAGTGAGACTTGCTACCATGAAAGTATTGGTATGCTGGCATATAGTCCTCTTGCTTTTGGCTTTTTGTCGGGGAAGTATCTTGAACCCGATGCTACTGGACGTGTCACACTTTTCCCTGGCTTTGCACAACGTTACAGCAAGGTGAATGTCAGCGAGGCCGTTACGGAATATTGTAAGCTGGCAAAAAGTGCAGGCCTTTCGCCTACCGCTATGGCAATGGCTTTTGTCCGTCAGAAATCATTCGTAACGAGCACGATTATTGGTGCAACCAGTCTGCAGCAGTTAGAGGAAGATATAGATGGCGCAAGTATAAGACTGAGTGATGACCTGCTTGGCAAAATAGATTCCATTCATCAGCGTTTTCCAAATCCGGCACCCTGAAGCTCATAGACTAGTGGTATTTTGATACCATGTTACGACCAGAATTTTTGGACTGATACATGGCGTGATCCGCAGCACTCATTAATTCATCAATACTCGTTCTAGCGTCAAATTTCTGACTGATTATGCCGATAGATAGTGTTACAGCTATGTTATTTGCCTGCCAGCTAATAGGATGCTTCTCGACAGATATGCGCAGTTGCTCAGCTCTCCTGAACAGCGTTTTTTCATCACACCTGAAATGTGCAACAAATTCATCACCTCCATAGCGAGCAATTATATCGCCGGGTCGCATAGCCTTGTGCAATTCTTCAGCTACCCGGGTCAGGACATAGTCACCGGCAGCATGGCTATATTCATCATTTATTTGCTTGAAATTATCAATGTCCAGCAGCATGACGCCGATATCATCTTCGGATGGATTGCTGAGCGTTTTATTCAATGCATTTTCAAAGTAACGCCGGTTGCCTATCTCAGTCAGATAGTCACGTGTGCTTAATTCCCGCAGGCGGGTGTTTGCTTCGCGTAGTTCAGATGTCGCCTTGTTCACTTTCTTTTGCAATGAATCATTTAGCTGGCCAATTTCGTTTTTCGAAACACGCAGGCGACTGATAAGTGTGGAAAGTGCTTCCCACAACTGCATCACTTCCCGTGGGCTTTTCTCTGGTACCTGATCGAGGGCCCCATCGGCTGAGTAAATATCAAGTTTAATTGCATTGCAGGCGAGTGTGTTTATCGGTTTTGTGATCCAGCGGGACAGAAAATAAGCGGCCAGGATAGCAATCAAAATACCAAAGATTGCCCATAACATGACATCAATAAGGGTCTCATTCACTGTTGTAACTATCTCTGATTTTGGTTGCGGGACCATGATACCCCAGCCGAGATCCTTGATGCCGGCATAACCGGCGAGCATATCTGCCTTCATGAAACTTGAATAGAATTCCATGACACCCGTTTGACCCTCAATCATTTTCTGTACGATCGTCCAGTGCGAGATATCACGAATCTCCCTGACCCATTCCGGGTTGGGGTGAGCAATCACCCGGCCCTTACTGTCAACGATGGCACTATGACCCTCCTTGCCAAAGCGTACTTTGCTTTGGATCAGCTTGATCGGTTCAAGGTCAAGTTCAGCAAACAGGATTGCCCTAATTTTCCCGCCGTTATCCAGTACCACCTGGCTTAAGGTAATTACGGGGTCGCCGGTAATATAACTGGCATGGACATCAGAAATGTCTGATATCTTATTATCCAGCACGGACTTAAAGCTGGGGTGGAGGCTGTAATCTGGTATCTTAGCTTTATTCAGAATTTCGTCTTTTACAGACAATGCCTTAAGCTTTCCATCAATTGAGAGCAGGGCA
>JASJFV010000389.1:0-6262 GCA_033791885.1 Gammaproteobacteria bacterium
GAAGATGAATACCAGGATGGATTAAATGATGCGATGTTTGAAATCATCCTTTACGCGACGTTCCAGTTTTAGCGCTTAAGCAAGTATTGCCAGGGTAAATATTATGAAAATTCTAAATTATATAGAGCAACACCTAAACATACTTATAGCAACGTTGATCATGGGTTCGATGATCCTGCTGATATCTGGTTGTGGTGAAATAGATGGCGGCACTGTGCAGAACACAGTTCAATTACCGATGCCGGAGGATTCGACGTTAAATTTTCGTTGTGAAAATGAGGGTATCTACCTGGATACATGTGTATTGGATAACCCGGAGAATCCATACGCTAGTGTCGCTATCACTGAACCGAAAGATGAAGAACCGGATGAACCATGCACGGAACTATATGATCCGACAAGTAAATTTACTCTGAGTGATGATGCGCCATCTATGAAGGCGAAATATTACGTGTGGGCGACTGCATTGGCCAAGGGGGTCGGTTTGCAGGGAGAAAATCAATACTTCACTGCTTTCTATCTGCAAGCAGTGTACGCTGAAAGTGGTAGCCCGACCACCCGTGACCAGGCAGTAAAAGCCTATCGTTCACTTCTTGATAACTATTTCCTGGGGGTAACTTTCGATAAATATGAGGTGGTGCCGGCGCCTGAATGTGTGGAGGTCAAGGTCGCGGCAGCCCTCAAGGATCGGGTCGGCGAAAATCTGTATGACCCGACAGATGATTTACTGATTTCACTCTACGCAATACCGGATTCTGCGCTCGAAGACATCAGTGAGTGGGGCTATGTCTATGATACTACGAACAAGATCACGTCAGTTTTTCGTTGATCGACGTAACAATATTTGATGTTATTAAGGAGTAGTTTATGTTACCCAAAGATATTGTCAGAGGCGTTGCATCCTCGAGATTAAGCGTCCAGATAAAAGGCGATGCGTATCAAGATCGAGACGATGAAACGGAAAGTAATTGTTATAACGATAAACGCTCTGCATACAAGTTAGAACAGGATATGAATACTGACTCTGAAAGTAACAACAGCGTTTCTGGTGAATTTATAGAACTTGGCGGTGAGCGTTTTTACGCGATACACAATGCTGACAAGATGGCGCCGTTTTTTATCAGTGTTATCTCTGACAGCGATCACTGGTTATTCGTCTCTTCAACTGGTGGCTTGACCGCTGGACGGGTTTCGCCAGAGACCGCCCTGTTTCCTTACGTTACTGTCGACAAGATTCACGATAATGCCGTTCATACCGGTAGCAAGACGATATTGCACGTTGATAAGAACGCTAAGCACTATGAGTGGGAACCGTTCAATATGGAGCATGACGGTCTTTACCTGATCAACCGTCACCTGTATAAAAATCTGCTGGGCAACAAGTTATGCTTCGAAGAGATCAACCACGATCTGCGGCTGGTATTTCGCTACACCTGGGCGACAAGCGACAGCTATGGTTTTATAAGACAATGTGAATTGCACAACCTGGGTGAAGACAATGTCAGTGTGGATATGGTGGATGGCTTACAGAATATCCTGCCGGCCGGCACGCCACGTTTCGTGCAGACCAATTCGAGTAACCTGGTCGATGCCTACAAGTGGACAGAACTTGACAGAAAGAGCGGTATTGCTTTTTTTACACTTTATTCTGGCATCACCGATCGTGCTGAACCCTGCGAGTCACTTAAGGCCAATACGGTTTTTTGCCTGGGGCTGAGTGATGTCAAGGTACTGCTCTGTTCAGAGCAACTCGATAATTTCCGCCTTGGTGGTGTCTTAAAACAGGAAGACAGCAAACGCGGCGTGCGCGGATCATACCTGGTAAACAAGACACTTGAACTCGCTGCGCAGGAATCACAACACTGGCAGTTTGCTGCTAACCTGGAGCTAACTCAGAGCCAGGTCGTCGAATTGCGCAGGCAGCTTGATAAGCCTGACATGGTTGCACAGGCGATTACCAGTTCTATTAATGATGGCTCAGATAATCTGGCGCGTATCATAAGTCGTGGTGACGGTTTCCAGGAGACGGGTGAAGAAAATGTTGCCGTACACCATTATGCGAACGTGTTGTTTAATATATTACGTGGCGGTGTATTCGATGATCAGTACCAGGTGTCTTCAAGTGATTTCGCTGCAAATATCAAAAATTTTAACCACGATCTTTATCAACAGTACCGCGAACTACTCGAAGGCTTAGCGGAAAAGCTGGACTTTACACAACTACTGTTAACGATTAAACAACAGGATGATCATCAACTGGAACGTCTTTGTCTCGAGTACCTGCCCATCACCTTTGGCCGCAGGCATGGTGATCCCAGTCGTCCCTGGAACCAGTTTGCTATCAAACTGAAAGATGAAGATGGTAACCGCCTGCTTTCTTATGAAGGTAACTGGCGCGATATTTTTCAGAACTGGGAAGCCCTGGCATTGAGCTACCCGGAATTTATCGAAAATGTGATAGCCAAGTTTGTTAATGCATCCACTGTAGATGGTTACAATCCTTACCGTATCACCAAGCAGGGTATCGACTGGGAAGTTGAAGATCCGGACGACCTGTGGAGCTATATTGGCTACTGGGGTGACCACCAGATCATCTACCTGCTGAAATTACTGGAGCTTTCTAACAGCTTTCACCCGGCCAGGCTGAGTGCTCTGCTGCATCAACCGGTTTACAGTTATGCCAATGTTCCATACCGGATAAAACCCTTTGAAGACTTGCTCGAGGATGCCAAGTCTACGGTCGATTATGATGAATACCTGGCAGAGCTTATAGCGCATCGGGTCGAGAACATGGGCGCCGATGGCAAACTGGTACTGAATGGCGGCGGCAAGGTCTACCAGGTTAATCTGCTGGAGAAACTGCTGGTGCCGTTGCTGAGTAAGCTGGGTAACCTGGTGGTTGATGGTGGTATCTGGCTTAATACTCAGCGCCCGGAATGGAACGATGCCAACAATGCACTGGTCGGCCAGGGCTTATCCATGGTAACGCTTTATTACCTGCGTCGTTATATCAGTTTCCTGCAGGAGTTACTGGCTGCAGAAACAGAGCAGTTCATCCTGTCCAACGAAGTCAGCCGATGGTTGCAGGAAACTGCGACTGCTCTAAGTCGTGTGCGTCCATTATTGGCTGAGACGCCTCTCAGTGCGGAGCAACGATACAAGTTACTGGTAGATCTTGGCCAGGCGGCAAGCCGTTATCGCCATATCGTGTACCAGCAAGACTCATTTACCGGTAAAGTTGCCAGGCCTGTCGATGAAGTCAGGGCCCTGCTAGACGATGCGCTAATAGCTATCAACCATAGTATCTCTAATAACCGGCGGATGGATCGTCTTTACCATTCATATAACCTGCTGAATCTGCAGCATGAGGCAGCTTCGGTGAATACGCTTTATCCGATGCTGGAAGGACAGGTCGCAGTACTTAGTTCAGGTGCGGTTAACCCGGAGCAAGCGGTAGAGATTGTGCAAGCCCTGTTTGAAAGTGATGTATATCGCCCTGATCAGAACACCTTCATGCTCTATCCTGACCGGGAGTTAACTGGTTTCCTCGATAAAAATCGAATACCTGCCGAACAGGTCGAGGCGATACCTCTGTTACAACGGATGTTAAGCGAACGCGATGACAGTATCGTGTTGTCTGATGTAGATGGTAGCTTTCGCTTCAATGCAGAGTTAAGCAATGTAGGTATGTTGAATGACGAGTTAAACACCTTGATTGCAATCTATGGTGATGAGATCGAACTCGCTCGTAAGCCACTGCAGGAACTCTACGAAACAGTATTCAATCATCAGGAATTTACCGGTCGTTCAGGCGGCATGTTCGGTTTCGAGGGGCTGGGATGTGTCTACTGGCATATGGTCGCCAAACTGTTACTGGCGGTTGAGGAGAATTTCTTCGCGGCCCTGGATCAGGGTGCAGATAAGATGATCTGCAATAAACTGGGCCGATTATATTACCGGATTCGCAAGGGTATCGGTTTTAACAAGACCCCGGCTGAGTATGGTGCATTTCCAACCGATCCTTATTCTCATACACCAAAACATGCCGGTGCCCAGCAACCTGGTATGACAGGGCAGGTGAAGGAAGAGATAATTGCCCGTTTTGGTGAATTGGGTGTTCGTATAAACGCTGGTGCAGTCAGCTTTCAGCCAAAGCTTTTACGCAGACGTGAATTTGTTTCACAGAACAAACAATTTCGCTATCTGGATGTCGATGATAACTGGCAGGAACTTACCGTGCCGGCTGGTGGCCTGGCCTTTACCTGGTGTCAGGTACCGATCGTTTATCTTTCGCATGACTCGGTCGAACCGAGCCTCGCTATTACCTGGAATGATGGAACACAGCAGACACTTAAAGAATTAGCATTACCTTCAGACGTGAGCTCTGAGTTGTTTAGACGGAGCGGCCGTATTCGTCAACTGACGCTAGTACTGTCAACAGAGCAATTGTTCGATGAGTGATATGAAGTTCGGCAAAGACTTTATCTGGGGAGCAGCCACATCCAGTTTTCAGATCGAAGGCGCCACCAGTCGTGAGGGTGGCGGCAGGTCTGTCTGGGACATGCTGTGTCGACAGCCTGGAAAAATTGTTAATGGTGATACCGGTGAAATTGCCTGTGATCACAATCATCATTATAAGAATGATGTTGCTCTGATGGCGGAAATTGGACTGCAGGCGTATCGATTCTCGATAAGCTGGCCTCGCGTACTGCCTGATGGTACAGGTAAAGTTAATGAACATGGCCTGGATTTCTATAGCAGGCTGGTCGATGAACTACTGGCAAAAAACATCACCCCCTGGATAACATTATTTCACTGGGATTTTCCTTATGCGTTGTTCTGTCGAGGCGGCTGGCTAAATAGAGACAGTGCTGACTGGTTTGCTGAATATACGGCATTGGTAGTAGACAAGCTTTCAGACCGGGTTTCACAGTGGAGCACCTTGAACGAACCTCAATGTTTTATTAGTTTGGGTCATCTCGATAGCACCCATGCACCAGGGCTAAAACTGGGTATGTCGGAAGTCTTGCTTGCCGGACATAATGCCTTGCGCGCGCATGGTAAGTCTGTTCAGGTGGTGCGTGCTAATGCTAAAACTGAACCTTTTGTCAGCATGGCACAGGCGAACAAAATATCTTTACCTGTTTCAGAACATCCGAATGATATCGAAGCAGCCCGTCAGCATATGTTTTCTGTTAGAGAAAAACACTTATTCAGTAATTCATGGTTTTCGGATCCGATGATATTGGGGCACTACCCGGAAGAAGGTGTCAGATTATTTGCCGCGGATATGCCAGAAATAGTTCCGGGTGATCTCGAGTGTATCAATCAGAAACTGGATTATTTTGCTACCAACATATATTCCGGTGTGCATGTCAGAGCCGCTAAGAATAATGGTTTTGAGGTCGTGGAAAAAAAAGATCTGCCAATAACAGAAATGGGCTGGCCGGTAACACCAGAAGCATTGTACTGGGGCCCAAAGTTTATTCATGAGCGCTACCAGCTGCCTGTCGTGGTCACTGAAAACGGCATGGCTAATGATGATGTGGTGGAAAACGGAAAAGTACATGATAGAGAGCGTATCGACTACCTGTACAAGTATCTAAGTGAATATGCACGTGTTATCGAGGATGGAGTACCTGCGCTGGGTTATTTTTTGTGGTCACTGATGGATAACTTTGAGTGGGCAGAAGGTTACAGTAAACGCTTTGGCATAGTACATGTAGATTATCAGACACAGCAGCGAATATTAAAATATTCTGCCCATTGGTATAAGGCGCTTATCGCTAGCCATGAAACCGGCTATTCAAAAGAAACCAAAGATGCAGTTGATGTCGAACACGCTTTTGAATCTATCTGATGTTTACTCACCACTAAAAAAATATATCCATGTGTCTAATTGCTGATATCGGTGGTACTAACGCACGCTTTGCGCTTGTTGATGAGGGCGACAATTCGCCGCAATATGAACGCACTCTGTCATGTGCAAATTATCGTACATTGGTGGACGCGGTTTTAGCTTACCTGGAAGATGTATCACAGTCGATGCCTGAAACTGCCTCATTAGCGATAGCGACGCCTGTATCAAAAGATCGGATCGTAATGACAAATCACGTCTGGGATCTATCGGTTGAAGAGACAAGGAAAACGTTAGGCTTGAAGTCGCTCAAAGTGTTGAATGATTATACCGCGCTTGCGCTCGCGCTTCCGTATCTTGGTGATGATGATTATCAAAAGGTGGGAGGGGGAACTGCCGTTGATA
>JASJFV010000390.1:0-13545 GCA_033791885.1 Gammaproteobacteria bacterium
ATCTACGCAAGTACGCACGAAGCCGTCGTGCTGACGCCAGTATAATGCTGGCAGGTATGGACACAATTCAACGTATTTTTGTCAGTCATAACATTGGCGTACGCACGTCACGTAACCTGGCTATGGGAATGATTAATCACATACCAGGTCTTAAACAGTTCTTTGTCAATCGTGCATTAGGCAACTGATGTCTTAGGTAATGAACTTATTTTATTGAAAATGCTCAAAAATACTTGTCGGAATTGTGATCTCGGCTAGAATAGTAATTAATTATGTAGTATCTATAGAAATATAACGGGGTGCATGCCAGGTTTTCATGCCAGGTTGCCGCATCAAGAAATAACAATAATTTATAAAAAAAGAAAAAATAAGTATCACATCACTGTTTCGATTGCAGTGAAATAGTTTCTGGAGGAGAAGTCTGAATGAGTAAATTTATCAATAGAAAAAGAATTATAACTAAAGGAATACTTGGTCTGGGTATTGTGCTCGGCATGTTATCCCAGCCTGCAATAGCAGCAACACTTGATTTTGCTATTCAGCCTATACTCAGTGAAGAAGAAACCAGGAAATCCTTTATGCCACTGGCAGATTTCATCGCCAGGGTAACCGGCGACGAGGTAAAGATTTACACTGCTCGAGACTTTCCTGAATACTGGGTGAATCAGAAAAAGAACAATCCATATGAAGTCATGATGGATAATGCTTTTTTTACCGATTATCGAAATGAGAAAGAAAACTGGGTCTCTATTGCTAAAATACCCGGACTGGTTAGTTACACTCTGATAGTCACAGCAGATAATGCCGTTTTTGATACGAGTGAACTGGTCGGTAAGCCAATTGCATCATTGATGCCACCAGCTCCCTCGGGTATTTTTCTTGGACAGATGTTCAGGAACCCTCTGCGCCAGCCTTTTATTACACCTACCAACTCAGCTGAAGAGTCATTACAAAAATTACTCGATGGCGAAGTCATCGGTGCGATTATACCCACCCCGCTAGTCAACCTGGCGCTGCAAGAGGGAAAAGACCTCGTTGTCGTCAAGACCAGCGTGCAAATCCCTCATGTCGCAATCTCTGTGTCACCAAAGGTTCCCGAGGCAACTCGCGATAAGCTGAGAACCGCATTGCTGGAAGCAGACAAGAATGATGAAGGTAAGGCAATGTTAAAAAAACTGGGTTTCTCAAACTTTGAACCGGCAGACCCAAGTGGCTATGCAGGCTTGATGCAATACCTGATTGATTTTTCATTCGCAAACGAATAACTGTAAGGCGACATCCTCGATCAAGCTGCGCTGAATACGCAGCAATAAAAGCAAATATCTGCCGCAATGGACCTATTGCAAATTTCCGCTGCTCTGATAAGCCTGACCGCGCTTTTCAGTTTTCTTAATCATGTCTACCTGAAATTACCGTCAACCATTGGTGTGATGGTGATTTCCATTGCCTTGTCCCTGATGCTATTGCTGTTAGGTAGTATGGGGTTTCCTCTTCTACTGCAACAGGAGAAAAGTCTCCTCGAAGGCATCGACTTCAGTACTACACTGCTACATGGCATGTTGAGCTTTCTTTTATTTGCCGGCGCTTTACATGTTGACCTGAACCGCCTGTCGGAAATGAAGTGGGTTGTTGCTTCACTGGCGACGATCGGTGTCCTTCTTTCTACAGCGCTTGTAGCCATAATGCTCTGGTCAGTTTCTCTATTACTGAATTTGCCGCTGACATTTATTCATTGCCTGTTATTTGGTGCGTTGATCTCCCCTACTGATCCAGTGGCTGTCATGAGTACATTGAAAACGCTTGGTGTGCCTGCCTCGCTGGAAACAAAAATTGCCGGTGAGTCTTTATTTAATGACGGTGTCGGAGTCGTGTTATTCCTTGTGATTTTCAATATAGCCTATTCCAGCGAACCAATGCAGGCACTTGAGGTGGCAGAGCTGTTCATCACGGAGACGCTTGGCGGCGCATTATTTGGTTTCCTGATTGGTTATATTGCTTACAGAATGCTCAGGCGGGTGGACAATTACCAGGTGGAGATCATTATTTCGCTGGCCCTGGTCATGGGTGGCTATGCATTTGCAGATGCCTGGCACTTATCTGCACCTATTGCCATTGTTGTGGCCGGCCTGTTGATTGGCAATCATGGGCGTCAATTTGCTATGTCAGAACAAACTCGTGAACACCTTGATACTTTCTGGGAGTTAGTAGATGAAATTCTCAATGCGGTGTTATTCGTCTTATTAGGACTCGAAATTCTGATGATAATTCCTGTCTCAACAAACACTTTCCTTCTTTCCCTGCTCACAATCCCAATTGTTCTGCTGGCACGCTTCGTCAGTGTATCTATACCCGTATCTGTCCTTAAAGTGCGCTTTCAGTTTTCGCCCGGGGTAATAAAAATTCTTACCTGGGGTGGCCTGAGAGGGGGGATTTCGGTGGCACTGGTATTGTCTTTGCCTGCCGATGAGGTGCGCCAATATCTGCTGCCTATGACGTATTCAGTGGTGGTATTTGCCATGCTGGTACAGGCACTGACACTTGGCCACGTGGTAAAAAAGCAGATACCTACAGTATCTTAAGGGCATATTTTGCTATCAGGCGTAGAAAAGCCCGCTGTATTTTCGTATAGTCACTTACCCGACTAAGGTTTATTGAGGGAGAGACCGGTAAAGTGATGAATCTATTGCCGGCGCCGAAGGCGCAACCCGCCCGGAATCGCTCAGGCAAAAGGACCATGATAAACCGTCGGATCTGGAGAGTGGTCTTCGCTGGTAGAGTGGAAGGCACACCGAAGGGGGTAAATCTCTCAGGTGAATGGACAGATGGGCGAATGGCATATAAAGCCAGCGAACCCGTGTAACTCCAGGAGCTATCATGACATCTAGTAAAACACCGCTTTATCAGCAGCACATTGAAGCCGGCGCAAAAATCGTAGATTTTTCAGGCTGGCAAATGCCTATCCATTATGGATCACAGCTTGAAGAGCATCATGTGGTGCGCCAGTCCGCCGGCGTATTTGATGTCTCGCATATGAATGTCATTGACCTGCATGGCACTGACAGCAAACCTTTTCTACAACAGCTGCTGGCCAATGATGTCGCAAGACTAACCGTCCCAGGAAAGGCACTGTACAGCTGTATGCTCAACGACAGTGGTGGCATCATTGATGATTTAATTGTTTATTTCATGAATGATGACTGGTATCGAGTGATACTGAATGCCGCCACCCATGACAATGATATGGCATGGATCACCCGGCAGTTGCAGAACTTCTCTAATATTACTCTGATTGAACGACCGGAACTGGCAATGCTGGCCATTCAGGGTCCAAAAGCAATCGATGCTTTTACATCACTGCTGCCCGCCGCTGCCGCTGCCAGTGTTTCTGCACTTGCTGTGTTTCAGGCCTGTGAAGTGGACGACATGTTCGTTGGCCGAACTGGTTATACTGGCGAAGATGGTGTCGAAGTGATCCTTGCTGCCGATGCTGCTGTTGATCTGTGGCAAAAATTGATGGCAGTCGGGGTTAAACCTATTGGCCTGGGAGCGCGTGATACATTGCGGCTTGAAGCTGGTATGGCGCTATATGGTCTCGATATGGACGAATCAACCTCGCCGTTGGTTTCCGGGCTTGGCTGGACGGTCGCATGGCAGCCGGATACACGGGAATTCATCGGGCGCAATGCGCTAGAAACGGAAAAGCAGAATGGCATTGAATATCGAATGGTGGGTTTACTGCTGACAGGAAAAGGTGTCCTGCGTTCACATCAGCAGGTGCAGTTTGCAGAGGGGGGGAAAGGTGAAATTACCAGTGGCAGCTTTTCACCTACACTGGCAAGATCAATCGCACTTGCAAGAGTGCCGGCAACAGTCGCTGCAGGTGATGTCTGTGAAGTTGATATTCGCGGGCGCCAGGTCCCGGCAGTAGTAGTAAAATATCCCTTTGTCCGTAATGGCAAGGCAATTATTGAAACCGAACAAGCGTAGAGTTAAAGGAGAACAGGAATGAGTAATGTCCCACAGGAATTAAAATACACCCGTTCACATGAATGGGTCTTGGCTGGCGATGATGGGCAGGTTACGGTGGGTATAACCGACCATGCGCAGGAACTCCTCGGCGATATGGTATTTATTGAATTACCAGAAATAGACAGTGAGCTGGATGTCGGTGATGAATGCTCGGTCGTTGAGTCTGTAAAAGCGGCTTCAGATGTTTACGCCCCGGTTGCCGGTACTGTTGTAGCAGTCAATGAAAAACTGGCCGACGCACCTGAACTGATTAATGAAGATCCTTATGGCGACGGCTGGATGTTCCGTCTGCAAATATCGGATCCCAGCCAGCTTGATAGCCTGATGGATGCCTCAGCCTATGAAGTGATTGAATCTGAAGATTAAGGACTCAGGATAAGGGACACAAAACCCGTCCAGCGGCCAGATAACTTGAACTGATAATACTGCTATGCCATTCATTCCCCATACTGAAGAAGAAACCCGTAAAATGCTTGATGCCATTGGCGTTAAGCAGATTGACGAACTTTTTGATGAGATTCCCCCTGAGCTGATCAATGAAAAGCTCGAATATGTACCGCCTGCGATGGATGAGGCAGGCATACGCCGTCTGTGCAAAAAAAGCGCCGGGTCTGATGGCAATTATGTGAATTTTATCGGTGCAGGTGCTTATGAGCATCATATACCTGCGGCTGTCTGGCAAATTGCGACACGAGGTGAATTTTATTCTGCCTATACGCCTTACCAGGCAGAGGCCAGCCAGGGAACACTGCAATTATTATACGAATACCAGAGCATGATGGCTTCATTGACGGCAATGGAAGTTTCCAATGCCAGCCTTTATGAAGGGGCCAGTGCACTTGCCGAAGCAGTCCTCATGGCCGTTCGTGCCCAGCGCAAGAAGCAGCGTATCCTGATGCCTGAAACTGTTCATCCGGCTTACCGTCAGACAACCGAGACAATTGTCAAAAACCAGGGCATAACACTAAGTGAAATTAGCTATGGTGCAGAGACAGGTACTATAGACCTGGCCCAGGTAGACCAGGAGTTAACGGATGACGTTGCTGCCCTGGTGATACCTCAGCCAAACTATTTTGGTGCGCTGGAAGAAGTTGATCAGCTGGTAGATATGGCGCATGAGCGTGGGTGCCTGGTTGTTGCGGTAGTCAATCCAATGTCACTGGCGATACTGAAACCACCAGGAGAATGGGGTGCAAAAGGGGCTGATATTGTCGTCGGTGAAGGGCAGCCACTGGGCATTCCATTGTCATCAGGCGGTCCATATTTCGGCTTTATGTGTTGTACCCAGAAAATTGTTAGACAGATGCCCGGGCGTTTAATCGGGCGTACTGTGGATGCTGAAGGGAAAGAAGGGTTTACGCTCACTTTACAGGCTCGAGAGCAGCACATTCGTCGCTCCAAAGCGACTTCGAACATCTGTACCAATCAGGGGCTGATGGTTACTGCAGCAACGTTATACATGTCCTTGATGGGACCTGCGGGTATGCAGCAGGCAGCCAGGGCTTCACATGCTAACACCCGGATGCTGGTAGAAAAACTAACGGCAATAGATGGCGTAGATGCGGTCTTCAACAGTTCCTATTTCAACGAGTGTGCTCTACGTATCAATTTTCCAGTGGATGAACTGATGCAATCTATTACGGCACAGGGAATTATAGCGGGTATGCCACTTGGTGCAGATTTTGAAAATCTGCACGGTTGCCTGCTGGTTTGCGCGACTGAGCTACGCACGGAACAGGAAATCGATGACTATGCCCTGCAGCTGGAAAGAATTGTCAGCTAACGCCGATAGGCTCCTCAATATGCACAGAAGATGTAATTAAACAATCTTTACAAGTTGTAGCAAGCGTACAACGAATGTTCAGAGCAACTAAACGATAGAAATAGCAATCATGACAGAACTGATATTTGAACAATCTACTGCGGGCCGTATAAATAATGCTCAGTATCTACGAGATGCAGGATCAATAGATGACATCCCTGAAGCCTTGTTACGCAAAAAAAGTCCGGCTCTTCCTGAGGTATCTGAGATGCAGGCTGTCAGGCATTTCACGCGCCTCAGTCAGTTGAATTTTTCCATTGATACCCATTTTTATCCACTGGGTTCCTGCACCATGAAACATAACCCGCGGATCTGTAACGAGGCAGCGATGTATGACGGCTTTAGCGGCCGGCATCCTTCAGCACCTGTCTCAACAGGCCAGGGTGTATTAGGCTGTTTATTCGATTTGCAGGAGATTCTTAAAGATATCTCAGGCATGAGCGAAGTCAGCCTGGCACCAATGGCCGGTGCCCAGGGGGAATTTACCGGTATTGCTATGATCAGGGCCTATCATGATGCCAGGGCAGATGATGCAAGGCAGGAGGTTCTGGTGCCGGATGCAGCACACGGCACCAATCCAGCGACAGCTGTCATGTGCGGCTATAAAGTAAAAGAGATTCCTACACTGGATAATGGCGATGTTGATATTGATGCGCTACGCACTGCAGTAGGGCCGCAGACGGCAGGCCTGATGCTGACAAACCCTTCGACTCTTGGTGTGTTCGAGAGGCAGATCACCGAAATTGCCAAGCTGGTGCATGACGCGGGCGGTCTGTTGTATTACGACGGTGCCAATATGAATGCAATTCTAGGCAAGGTAAAACCCGGTGAAATGGGGTTTGATGTCATCCACCTGAATCTGCATAAAACCTTTTCCACCCCGCATGGTGGTGGAGGTCCCGGCGCAGGACCGGTTGGCGTTAGCCAGCGGCTTGTTCCTTTTCTCCCTGTTCCGAGGGTTGTCGAATCATCGGGTGAATATACTCTTCTCGATAAAAACGATTGTCCACAGAGCATTGGACGGCTGTCATGCTTCATGGGAAATACTGGTATTTTGTTGCGCGCCTGGATTTATGCTCGACTGCTGGGACGGGATGGTATGAAACGAGTTGCCGATTACGCTACGCTGAATGCGAACTACATGAAAGCCAAGCTGGAAGAGGCAGGCTTTGAGATGGCCTACGAAACTCGTCGTGCAACGCATGAATTTATCCTGACACTGAAAAAAGAGAAGGCTGAAACTGGCGTTACGGCGATGGATTTTGCCAAGCGACTACTGGATAAAGGGTACCACGCACCCACGACTTATTTCCCGCTGCTGGTGCCGGAGTGTTTCCTGATTGAGCCGACTGAAAGTGAAAGCCTGGAAGAACTGGATGGATTCATCGCTGCGATGCAAGAGATCCGCAAGGAGGCAGTAGAGGAGGTCGACCTGGTTAAATCCGCACCCCATAGTCTTCCTGTGCGGAGACTTGATGACGTGCGTGCCGCACGGCAACTGGATGTAGTCTGGCAGGAAGAATAAAGTTGATTTTTTATTTGGCTAAACGGGGACACGAGTAACACACGATCTGTTTTTTTCACAACTCCACGTGCTGATACAATCAGTTTTATAGCCTTTTGCCAATCGCCTCATTCTCTTTGAAATATCACAAGTAACTAACCTAACAAATAATGGAAAAATAAAATGACAGCATTAATCTGCGGATCCATGGCATTTGACACGATAATGGTGTTTGAGGACCGGTTTAAGAATCACATACTGCCGGATCAAGTGCATATCCTTAATGTCTCATTTCTGGTTCCCAGTATGCGTCGTGAGTTTGGCGGTTGCTCCGGTAATATCGCCTACAACCTGAAATTACTTGGCGGTGACGGCAGGCCAATGGCTACAGTAGGGCAGGACTTTTCTCCCTATGCCCAGTGGATGGACAAATCAGGGGTTAGCCGACAGTCTTTAATGGAGCTAACAGATGATTATACTGCCCAGGCTTATATAACGACTGATCAGGATGATAACCAGATTACCGCGTTCCACCCCGGAGCAATGAACCAGTCTCATCTTAACAAGGTAACTGATGAACCGGGTGTTACCATTGGCATTGTCTCACCAGATGGTCGTCAGGGCATGATAGAGCATGCAAATCAGTTTGCTGACGCCAATATCCCGTTTATTTTTGATCCTGGCCAGGGAATGCCGATGTTTGATGGTGATGACCTGAATCATTTCCTTCAGCAGGCAACCTGGTTAACGCTGAACGACTATGAATTCCAGCTTTTCTCAGAGCGAACTGGAAAAAGTGCCGCAGAAATAGCCAATGAAGTTGAAGCTTTAGTAATAACGCGCGGTGCAGAGGGTTCTGTGATCCATACAAATAATCAGGAAATTAGCATTCCAGTCGCAGCAATTCATGACCTGAAAGACCCTACAGGCTGTGGAGATGCCTATCGATCAGGTTTGTTATATGGATTGATGAATAATATGGACTGGGAGACTACGGGGCGCCTGGCTGCAATCATGGGTGCATGCAAAATTGAAGTGAACGGTACGCAAAACCACGCGCCTACACGAGATGAGATTAGTGAACGCTTTAAGCAAAATTTCGATTTCAGACCCTGGTAGTGGTTTGCTAGCGGCAACAAAATGAATGTATTGATATACAGAGCATGGATTGATTCACCGCTGTGAGTAAAGGTCTATCTTTCCCTCTAATACTATTATATAATAATACGCTTATATTTGGGCTCCTGTTTTTTGGTAATTAATCTGGAGCACCAGGACTGTATTTATTCTGATTTAATTTTCAAGCGGAGTGTCTGAGATGGCAGATGAAGAAAAGAAGGTAAAAGCTGGAAACGCTACAGGTAAGAGCGTTAAGAAGAAGACGGTAAAGAAAGCAGCGAAAAAATCCGTTAAAAAGAAATCAGTCAAAAAAGCGACAAACAAGACTGTCAAGAAAACAACTGCAGCAGCGAGTGCAGCAAACGGCAACGGTCAGAAAGAAAAGGCAAAGATTCGCCTGAAAGATGATAGTGCACAGAAGGTGACTACATCTGCAGCAGTAAAATCGCCGGTAAAACAAAAGAAAGACCGTCTTGGTTTACTTTCGACTTTATCCATTGTATTGCTGATCATCATCGGTGTCTGGACAGTTGTTTCCTACATGACAGAGGAAGAAGTGATCTCTGAAGTGACGACTGATGCACCTGCAGTGGAAGCTGCTGTAGTAGAAGCTATTGTAGTTGAACAAGCCGCTGTAGCTGAGGCAGTTGAGAGTACTGAGGCTGCAGTGCAGGTTGAAGAAAACCCGGGTTTATTCGATATCCTGTTTGGAGAAAAGAAACAGCCAGCTGAAGAAGCCGTTGCAACTGAGGTACCTGCAGCTGCTGAAAGCACTGAAGCAATAGAGCAGGCTGAGGAAACTCCTGGTGTATTCGATATCCTGTTTGGAGCAAAGGAACAGCCAGCTGAAGAAGCTGCTGCAACCGAAGCGCCTGCAACTGTTGCTGAGACAGCTGTTACTGAAGCTGTTGTTGCAGAAGAAGCCGCTGAAAGCGCTGAAGTTGCCGCGCAGAAGGAAGAAGCCAGCGGTTTCTTTGACGGCCTCTTTGGTGGTAAGAAAGAAGCATCTGAAGAAGCTGTAGCCGAAGAAGCCACTGCTTCTAAGCCAGTTGCTCCGTCATCAATGCCTCAGGCATCATACGGACAGCCTGCGCCATGGGGACCTCCTCCGGGATACGGTCAGCGTGCACCAGCACCTCAGAGATACGCCCAGCCTGCGCCATGGGGACCTCCTCAGAACTTTGGCCCACCTCCCGGTTTTTATGACATGCCTCCACGTATGCCTATGTATGACCAGGGACCTCGCTGGTAAGTCTATCCAGGAAATCCGTATTTCTATCAGTCATAAACTGATAGAGTTGAAAGGCCGCGATTATCGCGGCCTTTTTTGTTTTGTCACAGTTATCCTCGATAGAATACCGTGGACCAGAAAGTGTGCCTTTGTACAGGTGACTTATTGTCAAGATGGTTATATTGGATATTGATCTATCCAGACTTATTAAAGCCGGCATACTGTGAAAAAGAGTACCTCTGCTGTGATTTAATTACGCCGTAATGCGTCGAGGCGATTTTTATTGTTTTGTGAATCCATCGGGTTACATAAATAAAATTTGTACATGGAAATCCGCTTACTTTCACTTTTTGCTTGAACAACAGAAACTAGAATGTCTGAGAATAGGACTGCACTGATAGGTGAATATAAGCAACTGGTAAAGTTGTCAGTACCCATTACTATCGGGCAGGTTGCACTGATTGCTACTGGCTTTGTCGATACCATTATGGCCGGTCATATTAGCCCTCTCGCACTAGGTGCAATTGCTGTCGGTGCAAACCTGTGGATTCCCGTCTACCTGTTCAGTGTCGGTTTGATGATGGCTGTTTCCAGCATGGTATCCCATTATTTCGGGGCAGCGCAGTATTCGTCCATACGTGATCTGATCAAGCAGTCATTGCTGGTGTCAGGTGTATTAGGGGTGCTGGGCTTTTTCACTGTCCGACAGTTATCGATTCTACTCGACTGGATAGGTATTGACGCCGGAATAGTGCCTGTGGCGACTGACTATCTGCTGGCTGTGTCATGGGGTATTCCTGCCGTTTGTGCCTACCTGGCGCTGCGTTTTGCTAGTGAAGGTATTGGATATACACGTCCGATGATGCTGATCCAGGTAACGGGTCTGGTTTTTAATATTTTCCTGAATTATGTGTTTATGTTCGGCAAACTGGGTGTTCCGGCAATGGGAGCGGTAGGCGCAGGCTGGGCAACAGCCGCCGTCATGTGGATTAACCTTTTGATGCTGGTTCTCTATATCATCAGCCACCATCGTTATGCGGATATATGGCAAGCTGAAAAACTGAAGGCTGACTGGAAGCGCTCCAGGGAAATGCTGCGCCTTGGCCTGCCGATAGCCCTGACGCTTGTCAATGAAGTAGGGATGTTTTCTGCGGTGGGTCTCCTGATGGGGAGCCTGGGAGTGGTCGAAGTCGCTGCGCACCAGATAGCGATCAATTTTGCCGGCATGATGTTCATGATACCACTGGGGATCTCTGCTGCGACGACTATTCGCGTAGGCCATGCACTGGGAGAACAACGTCCCCTTGATGCCAGGTTTCGTGGACTGGCAGGGATTAGTCTTGCAGGGATGTGTATGTTTGCAACTGCCAGCATCATGTTATTGCTTCCTGACTATATCGTGTCGATATATAGCGATGATGCTGATGTCGGTAGAATGGCGGTAAGCTTGCTTTTCATGGCAGCGATATTCCAGTTGTCTGATGGAATACAGGTGTCAGCGGCGGGTGCGCTGCGTGGTGTCAAAGATACTTTGTATCCATTGCTGGTAAGCGTTGTTGCCTACTGGTTGATTGGATTGCCTTTTTCCTACTACCTGGGTATCCGTCAACAATTTGGCCCTCAGGGCTTATGGATGGGACTGGTGGCCAGCCTGACACTGGCGGCCATCTGGCTGGTGTGGCGCTTCCTTCGAGTGAGTAAAGTTGAATAATGATTGAGGTATATCGGTAAGGTTGTTTACACGGCTGTTGCTTGTCCTGCATGATGCTGTAAATACTGCGTAAATTCATCTATGTCTGATATAGCAGGTAAACAAATGGTGCCTGTACAGGGGTAGGCCAGTACACCTTCTGCAGGCGCTGATTTTGATGCTAGCAGCCCCGGTAAGTGTTCTGCTTCAGATGGTATGGCCAGGACAAGCCTGTCAGGTTGAATATTATGTTTTGCCAGTGCTCGCCATTTTTCGAGTAAAGCGGTATCACCTCGTAGAATGATGACCTCCGGCGGCTGCAGAAAAGTCTCCAGCGCAGAGAGCAGGCTGCCATGACCGAGTGGGTATCCGCTTATATCATTCCAAAATGCAGTGAGTGTTTTTTCAGCTGCGTCGAGGTATTTTCGCTCACCGGTAAGGTGGCCGATATTTAACAACAGGCTGGCAGCGATACCGTTACCCGAAGGAATTGCATCATCCTCAGCCGGCTTCATGCGCGTCATCAGCTTTTCATGATCATCAGAAGTGAAAAAGAATCCACCATTCTCTCTGTCTTCGAAATGTTCCAGCACACAATCAAGCAGTTGTATCAGCAATCTCATATCATCAGATGACCAGCGTACCCTTAATAACTGAAGCACACCTGAGGCAAGTAGCACATAGTCATCAAGATAGGCATTTAACTGGCTTTTTCCATTCCGCGCTGTCACCTTAAGGCGCTTGCCGTCCCATAAATGCGTACGCAAAAAATCCAGTGATTGTTCGGCAGACTGGATATATTCCGTCTTCTCGAGAATATCACCGGCCAGGCTCATGGCTCCAATCATCATGCCATTCCAGGCGGTAAGAATCTTGTCATCCAGTCCTGGCCAGATTCTTTTTGCCCGTGCACTTTGAAGCAGGGCTAGTGCCTGCTCTATTTCGAGACTGGCAGTGCGCTGATCCAGCTCATACTCGAGCGCGACTTCAGTAACAGTTTTTATTGCATGCAGGTGCCAGCTTCCCTCAAAGTTGGGTTTACCTTCGAGTCCATAGCGTGATCGTAGCAGTTTCCATTGCAAAGGGCTGACCAGGTCAATTATCTCTTCGTTCTGCCAGACATAGTAACGACCTTCTACCCCTTCTGAATCGGCGTCCAGGCTTGAATAAAATCCCCCCTCTGATGATTGCATCTCACTACATATCCAGGCACATGTCCTGTCAGCCACATCTAGCATTGCAGGGGTGCCGCATAGCATTCCTGCTTCAATATACAGGGGGATTAACTGGGCGTTGTCATAGAGCATTTTCTCGAAATGAGGGATCATCCAGAGTTCGTCGGTGGAGTAGCGGTAGAAGCCACCGCCTACATGATCATTTAAACCACCTTCAGACATCCTGGTTAGCGTGAAGCAACACATTTCAAGCAGCTTTTTGGCGGCATCACTGTCGTTAGATAACTGTGCATGTCGTAGACAGCGCTGCAGGTTAGTTGGATGTGGAAATTTTGGCGCACCACCAAAGCCTCCGTGCATGCTGTCAAAGCTGTTTATTAATGCTGAAGCAGCTTGATCAAGCGGTGTCCTGTTGAAGATTATCTTTTTTCCGCTATTATTTTGATCAACCATATCATTAAACGCCTGTTGCATACGTTCATTTTGCTGCCGCAGCTCATCACGATGGTTGCGGAAGTGATCAGCAACGCGCTGAAGAACCACCTTGAAAGGAGGCATGCCGTAACGTGCGTCGGGAGGGAAATAAGTACCGGCAAAAAAAGGATAATGGTTCTCTGGACTGAGGAACAGATTTAACGGCCATCCACCGCCCTTCTGGTTCAGCATCTGGTAGGCTGTCTGGTATATTTTGTCGAGATCAGGTCGTTCTTCACGGTCCACTTTGATACAGACAAAATGGTGGTTCATGATGTCTGCTGTTGCCTCATCTTCAAATGATTCATGCTCCATGACGTGGCACCAGTGGCAGGCTGCGTAACCAATCGACAGTAAAATTGGCTTGTCTTCCTTACGCGCAGTTTCAAGAGCCTGCGGAGTCCATGGCTGCCAGTGGACTGGGTTGTCTGCATGTTGCAGTAAGTAGGGGCTGGTTTCGTTGATCAGCGAGTTTTTCATTTGCTTAGCATGTCTATTTTC
>JASJFV010000391.1:0-13596 GCA_033791885.1 Gammaproteobacteria bacterium
CCCGTAATAATCAGGTTGTATAGATTCTGAGTCTGGGTAGACAGTTGGCCAATATAAGTCCCTAATTGTTATTGAATAGACAAAAATTAAATTTAACCAGAAGGAATAGAGGAAAGATAATGAGTATCAAAAATGATTTGCTAAAAGTGTCATTTCTGTCCTTAGCGTTACTGTCATTGCCAGGTATAGCAATGGCGTCGGATATAGGAACACCAGACATCGAGATTATCAAGGGACTTTATCCAGGTAAGGCTTATTCACCCTATGCCAAGCGCTCTTTCCCCAGTCGGGTCTACTGGGGAGAGACACACCTGCACACCGGTCTGTCCCTTGATGCAGGACTGTTCGGCAATATCCTTGGCCCCGAGGATGCGTACCGCTTCGCACGTGGCGAAGAAATTAAATCTTCGTCCGGGCAGCTCGTTAAGCTGGGCCGGCCGCTTGACTTTCTCGTCGTCGCTGACCATTCCGACATGATGGGCATCGCGACTGACATCCAGAATGGTGCGCCCAATATTATGGCAGACCCGAAGGGCAAGGAATGGGCAGAAGGTTTTGCCAAAGGGGGCGAGGCTGCAGGCAAGGCAGCGTTTGACCTGATCACCCATTTCTCACAGATGACGGTTCCTGAACAACTCGTCAAAGAATACTCTCCCGGTTCTCCTGTCTACAACAAGATTTGGGAAAGGATCATCGCTGCAGCAGATCAATTCAATGATCCGGGCCGGTTCACGGCCATGATTGGCTTCGAGTGGACTTCGGTACCGAAAGGCTTCAATCTTCATCGCAACGTTATCTTGCGTGACGACGGCAGCCGGGCGCGACAGGTGAGTCCATTAACCACTCAACCGCCGATGGGAACAACAGACCCACTGGACCTCTATCAATGGCTGGCGGACTATGAAGCCAAAACCGGCGGCCAGGCGCTTGCGATATCCCATAACGGCAACCTTTCCAACGGCTGGATGTTCCCTATAGTGGATACCTATGCCGGCGGAAAAGTCGACAAAAACTATGTGGAGCTTCGTGCCAAGTGGGAACCACTTTACGAAGTGACCCAGATCAAGGGTGACGGCGAGGCACACCCGGCCCTGTCACCCAACGATGAGTTCGCCGACTACGAAACCCTGGCTAAGGGCAACCTCGACCTTACGGAGATCAAAAAGCCTGAAATGCTGCAGCGGGAATACGCACGCGAGGCGCTGAAGAATGGGCTCGCCCTTGAAAATCAGTTGGGCACTAACCCGTATAAGTTTGGCATGATTGGTGCGACTGATAGTCATACAGGTCTGGCAACGGCCGAAGAGGAGAACTTCTTCGGGAAATCTACCAGTGTTGAACCTTCTGCAACACGGGCAGCGCATCCTTTTGTCACATCGGAACTCGGTGCTATTGAAGGTTATGAACTGTCTGCATCCGGCTACCAGGCTGTATGGGCCACAGAGAACACACGCGAAGCGATCTTCGACGCCATGGAGCGCAAGGAGACCTATGCCACTACCGGACCGCGTATGCTGGTACGCTTCTTCGGCGGCTGGGAGTTCACCGACAATGACCTGCGTAACCGCGCCCCGGCCTTCACCGGCTACCAGAAGGGCGTTCCTATGGGTGGTGACCTGAGCACTGCTCCTGAAGGAAAATCGCCGACCTTCATGGTTATAGCGCTGCGCGACCCGATCGGCGCCAATCTCGACCGCACCCAGATCATCAAGGGCTGGATCGACAAGGATGGCAAGACCCACGAGAAGATCTACGACGTGGCAGTCTCGGACGGTCGCAAAATTGGAGCCGATGGACGCTGCAAGACACCGGTGGGCAACACTGTCGACCTGGAAGCGGCCAACTGGACCAACACCATCGGTGCCTCCGAACTCGCAACGTTGTGGACCGACCCCGATTTCGATGCCTCGCAGAAAGCTTTTTACTATGTACGCGTAATAGAAATTCCGACGCCTCGCTGGGTCTTGTATGACAAGGTTCGCCTTGGTGCGGAGATTCCAAAAGAGGCGAAACTGATTCACCAGGAACGGGCATACTCATCGCCGATCTGGTATACACCGAAAGGCTGAGTGCTTTAATCTGGAATCAATGGGGCAGGCTCCATTGGTTCTATGGTTAATTAGATGGCGCATATGGTCAAGTAATAGGGTTATGCTTTGTGTATCATGTATTCATCCTGTTCGGGTCAGCTTCGGCTGACCTTTTTTTTGCTTTATTATATGAAGAATATAAAAGGTATCAGACCTTATTGATTTCTATTCATCATCAACGTTGTCGGGTTTACAGGTAATGTGAACATCAGTTGCCATATATCACTTAATATATAATAAACAATAAGATAAATCTGATATCTAGCAAAACACATTAACTACCTGGAATGCCCTGAAATAGAATCTGGAATATAAATAAATATTTTCTGTCAAAATGAACTTGTAAATAGCCGGATAACCATCCATTACAATGAAATCCGACGCCATTAAAGGAAATAGTTCTATGCATATCCACGATGAGGATAACGATCAGATGACTGTCGACCGGATGACTCCAGAACAAAGATACGAACAGGGTAGATCGCTGCGTGAACAAACGCCGCTTGAAAGTCATGCCGAGTGGTCGCCCGGGACTGATCGAGATGATCCCATTGCACTGATCGAGGGACAGAACGTAGACCGCATTCCGCCGCTCGTTCCGGTCAGGCGTCAACGTATGTCCGCTTCACCCTTTACGTTTTACCGCGGCAGCGCAGTGATTATGGCTGCTGATCTGTCCCGCACACCCGTGTCTGGCTTACAGACACAGATCAGTGGTGATGCACACCTGGCTAATTTTGGCGCTTATGCATCCCCTGAGCGGCGGCTTGTCTTTGACCTCAATGATTTTGAAGAGACCCTGCCAGGTCCCTGGGAGTGGGACGTCAAACGACTTGCTGCAAGTTTCATTATTGCCGGACGGCACAATGGTCTGAACGATAAGGATTCACGAAAGATCGCACGGCGTGCTGTCCGCGATTACCGCAGGGCAATGAACGATCTTGCCAGGATGCGGCCAATTGATATCTGGTACAGCATGGTTGAAGCAGATGAAATGTTTGATGAGGCCGAAACGCAATATGAGGAGAAAATGATTGCTAAGGCAATCAGTAAGGCCAAAACCAAAGATAGTACACATGTGCTTGACAGACTCGCAGAAGAAGTTGATGGGCGTTTCCGCATACGCAGCGATTTGCCCCTGATCGTTCCATTGCGGGATATGGAGGACAAGGCTGATCAAAACGAAATGCGTGACTTTGTACTGGAGAGCTTTACAGAGTATAAGCAGAATATCTCCGACCACATGAGTCACTTTCTTCAGCAATTCCAACCGGTAGATTTCGCACTTAAAGTCGTCGGGGTAGGGAGCGTTGGTACGCGTTGCTGGATCCTCATGCTGGAAGGACTGAATCACAAAGATCCTTTCTTCCTGCAGATAAAAGAGGCGAACAAGTCCGTGTTAGAGGAATACCTGCCCCGCAGTCAATATCGTAATGCGGGGCAGCGCGTAGTAGAAGGTCAGCGCTTGATGCAGACAGTAAGCGACAGTTTCCTTGGATGGTCCCGAAACCAGAACAGGGGGCATAACTACTACTGGCGACAACTCAAGGACTGGAAGTTCTCGGCTGATGTAGAGAACGCCAGTCGCAGCCAACTAATGCATCATGCTGAGCTACGCGGCTGGACATTGGCCCGTGCTCATGCACGTTCAGGTGATCCGATTGCAATTTCAGGTTATCTGGGAACGGAAAAGACATTCGATCACGCCATCGTTGAATTTTCCGAGCGCTACGCCGATACAAATGAACAGGACTACACGGCCTTTCTGGCCGAGATCGAAGACGGACGGCTTGATGCTTTCGAGCTTGATTAAGTGACTAGATCCAGTACAGAAACACTCACCGAGCGACTATAACAATATAGCCTGGCTCCATAGACCGCCACACATCGCAAACATTCAGGGATTTGCAGGGAAGGTAGACAGCAGTTCCTGCAACTCATGCTTTAGATCTTCGTCTGAAATCTTTAATTCATCGCGGCGCCGCGACGCTGTCAGCCGGTAGACCGCTTTATGCGTTCGGCTATCAACAATGTTGACAACCAGCATAGCGTGTTCCTCCGTCTCTGGTTCATAATGTCCATACGTGCCTTCATCAGGCATTTTTTCTAAGCCGAGCGCAGCAGTTTTCTTGATACCAAATACATACTGTACATCGATGTCCGGATCGGAGTCAGCCTGCTTCAAGCCTTTTTTCTCGAGACCGAATGTAATTGCTGCACTTAAACCAGGTTCAACATCACGATTTGCATCCTTGACTTTTAGTGGTGTGACGCGGAACGTTTCGTAGTGATCAAAAGGCGCCTTTTTATCGAGAGTGAACTCGCTTTTAATGTTATAAGCTGGCCTGTCACCCGGCTTTTCCAAACGGAATCGCAGTGACAGGTTGTTGCGTGAGTCAGCCTGGCGTAACGCTTCTTCCTGACTAATCTTTCCCTCGGCTACCAGGTCGAAAAGAGCCGCATCAAAGGTAACACAGGTGCGTCCCTTCGATTTTTCCATGGCGGCCTTGAGTTCGTCTACCCGGCCCTTTTCGATCAATTCGCCGATATAGGGCGTCTTCACCATAATCTCCAGGGCGGCAACCCGTTTGTTGTTATGACCGGCACACAGCCGCTGGGAGATGACGGCCTTCAGGTTCAGGGACAAGTCCTGCAGGATCTGCTTGTGGGCCTCATCCGGGAAGAAATTAATGATGCGGTCGATGGCCTGGTTGGAGTTATTCGCATGCAGTGTGGCAAGGCACAGGTGGCCGGTTTCGGCATAGGAAAGGGCCTGTTTCATAGTCGCAGCCTCGCGTATCTCACCAATAAGAATAACATCAGGCGCCTCTCGCATAGCGTTAACCAGCGCGGCATCAAACGTCAGGGTATCCATCCCGACTTCGCGTTGATTGACCAGAGATTTTTTATTTTCATAGACGAACTCAATGGGGTCCTCTATGGTGAGAATGTGACCGGGATGGCTGGCATTGCGGTAATCAATCATGGCGGCCAGAGTTGTTGATTTTCCTGTTCCTGTGCCGCCTACCACCAACAGCAGGCCACGCTCTACCATGATCAGATCCTTCAAGGACTCCGGCAGACCCAGGGACTCTATAGAGGGAATTTTGTCTTTGATATGCCGAGCCACCAATGCAGGCTCACCACGCTGTCTAAATACATTAACGCGGAACCTGCCTACCGAGGGTACGTAAAGAGATTTGTTAAGCTCGTAGGTTTGCTCAAATTCAACTGTCTCACGGTCATTCAGGATGGAATATATCAGTCGTTGGTTTTCTGGAACATCGAGAGGCGGGGCATCAGCATCGATAGGGCGCATTATGCCTTCTACTTTGACCAGGGGTGGTGAATCGACACTAATGAACACGTCTGAAGCGTGTTGCTCAACTGCATCGGATAGCAGCGAAGTAAGTTCCATTTGTATTCTCCCTGTTCTTAGAATGGCGGATCATACCTTACGGTAAAGCTTATAGAGCATCAAGGAAACAGAATGCTTACTGCAATAATTGTTAGATTGTCACTGCCTGTTCAACGGGTCGATGCAACACATGCGCTAAATCTTTCTGCCGCTGGTTCAAATTCTAACGGCCAGCCGGGGTGCTCATAATGAAAAAATGTGAAAGTTAAGAAAAGTATATTTGTTTTGTCTGTCACCCACAGGGGAGGGTAAAGAAACAGATACAATCTATTCCTGTTTCTCAGTTTCCAAAAACTTAAAAACCGTCACGTACTGGTCATTGCAACGAGTTCTATCATAGTGGTATCTATTAGCCATTGCAGTACCAAGATCTATGCCCTTTACAAATGCCTCGTTAGCTAAATTGTCTGGAATGTTATTCTTCAATTCATAAGAATAATCGTAGCCCCTGAGTTCATCGCGCAGTTTCACGAAATCGGGTGCATTTTCCTTTAGCCAAACATTATCAATGCAATAGCTTAATATGGCTATATATTTCCCTATCTGTTTGACCTTTTCTAATTGTAAAAGATTGTGTGAAGCCTGTGCGGTGTTAATCGTGAACATTATCAGGATTGCGATGATTATATTTTTCAATTGCCTACTGCCTTCTGTCGTGGAATTCATACAGTAACAGACTGCATAGCATTACTCTATCTTGTACTTCAATTTTTTGAAATGACAGTGACAAATCATTGGCGTTTAACGCCAAGACCGTGTTTAGAGAAAGAAATAAAATGCTACAAATGGTGATTTGAACTTAGACCTGAGCATTTCTTTAACAGTGCTTACTAAATATATAAACTGGATATCTAGATATGACTGAAGCAAACACATTCAGAAATAACCTGCCTACGATAATAGGTGCATCACTCGGGGTCACACTTGGGCTCGGTGTATCTGCGCTTGCACTATTTTCTGCAATCAAGGCAGTTAAATATTTGTGGGGTTTCTAATCCTTAGAAATAAAAATACGGCTTTACAGTACGCAAATCAATCAGCCAGCCAGCGCACCTTGTATACGATGTTAATACGCTGCTGGCGGAACAATGCTGAATGACAGCCTGTTCCTGATTTGCGGTATCGTCAATGCTTATACCGATTCAACCAATACTTTGGCTATATAAACATCAGCAATAGTTGTTAATCGCTGCGAAACCCCGCTGCCTTGTGTGAGCCATCGCAAAATGGCTTGTTTTTAGATTCCCCGCAACGACAAAGAGCCACGCTGTCACCCTGCCAGGCGACCCTGCCACTCGCTGTCACCATAGAGACATTACCTGACAACAGCAGTGGCCCATCCGGCAGTGGTTTGATTTCCAGTTTGCCACCTTTATTCTTCAGACCCGCTCCACTTTCACCAACAACTGCAAAGTCCTGGAATCCGGCATCCAGGTGACTGTTGTCGCAGAAAGGCTTGTTTTTGGAATGACCACAGCGACACAGCGCAGCGCGGTATTTCGCACCCTGCATGTCATCCGCAGCGTCCTCAATAGCAAGGTCTCCACGGACGTAGAGAGGGCCGTTGTATGCGATGTTGACGGTGTTTTCAGCAGGAGTCTTCTCAGCTGCACCGGATTTGTCTGTATAGGTCAACGCACCGCTGGGACAACGCTCACAGATCTCTGCCACTTCATCATTGTTAGTCTGGTCCGGCACACACCAGGGCTGGCGCCCGGTAACGAACAGATCTCCACTTGCCTTACCGCATTCGGCGATGTGAATACAAAGCCTTCCATCCCAGTGCACATCAATATTCTCGCCCGGGTAATCAAATATTTTTTTATCACTCAATTGTCATCCTCCAGTTATCTCGCCGCTCATGCAAAAAAAGCTTATTTCTCTGCATTATGCACAATACAGGCAAAGATGAAGACAGAAGATCACCTGTGATCAACGCGGAATAGGGGGGAATAATAAAGCAGAGGAAATCAATGGCATGAGGCTCACTACTGTCTCATTTACCAGGCTTCGTCATGCCTAATCAAGTCCGGCATCCAGTAAATTGATGAAAAGCATATAAATTGATGAAAAGCATAGATTCCGGATCAAGTCCGGAATGAAGACCTGTTTGATTTTATTTCACGTCTTTCAAGTGTTAAATCATTCGTAGAATTAGGTATATAAAGATATGTTTATTCACTTTAGACTTATAAATCGGACAGTAGAGTATAAGACGCCATTGCTTATACCTGTTAGTCATTCAGGTCGCAGAAACCGACGACTGAAAAAGAGGGAAAGGTTTTGAAAGCAACACCTACATCACTTCTATAAGATAAGAACCCAATCTCATATCTGTAGAGAGAATATGCCCGGTTAACCAAAGTTCCAGATAGGAAAGGTCTTCTTTCTCATCAAGTTCGCCTACCTGTAGATACTTCTGCTGCAGTTCCCTGGCACCTTTAATTAAGTCCTGGTGTTCCATTTTGTGTTCATCACTTCCCTGATAACCGTACTTCAGCATTAACCGCTCTTCATGACTGAAGTGCCAGACAGTGCAATTTATCAGTTCTTCCAACACCGCTCCGACGTAATCTGAAGCAGCCCCTTCCGTTACAGAATGATTGAGGATATTGAATAGATCTACCAGTCTGCGGTGATCCTCATCAATTTCATCGATACCGACACTTAGCATGTCATCCCAAACTAAATCTTTCATGGTTGCGTCTCTTGTTGATGTGGCCTTAGGTTGTTAAATCACAGATCATTTCACTGACATTTTACGCTCTTTGTCTCGATATCAGAATATGTATGCCAGGCCTCATGATTCAAAATTGTATGAATATTGAAGAATATTGAATAAAGGAATCAGCACTCTTTTGCTAAATCCAGCTCAGGGCGTCGGCAATGATGGGGCTTGCACCCGATCGTGCACATTCGCCATGTGCGATAACCAGTCGCTCTGGTTTCCAGCTTAATACCTTCTCACGTGCAGCACGTGGTGAAGCACGCCTGAGGAAAGTTGCACGCCACTCGCGTGGAGTGCTGCCATGTTCGCCAACCAGGTCATCAAGCCTCATCAGCATACCCTTCCAGCCTGTCATGTTTGATTCGGGATGTCGTTGAATAAGATCGCAAATTATTGCTGTTCGGGATGCACGGTGAAAGAAAACGACTTCTTCCATTGCCAGCGAGCCATGAAAAATCACCTGGTCGATGTCTGCTGCCCAGGCAGGATCCGGCTCGTCACCAAGTTCATCGTCAAAACTGAGGTCGGGCTTTTTCTTTGCCAGGCCGGGCGGTGCAAAAAGACGAGCTTGAGGCCAGTGTTCGGCCCATTCTGACAGGAATAGATGATGGATCTTGTTTGGCGAAAGGATATAGCGAACCGGTCCGATGGCTTCCACTGCACTGGCCAGCTCATTTGTCAGTGCTACCGGCGACCACACCCACAAATTCCCATCCGACAGCTGCACAACCACCATGCGTGTGGGGTAGGGGAAGCCATAAAATGGTACTTCCGGGCCATCGGCTAAATAAAGAGAGGGTGCAAACTCTTCAAGCATAATTAATGATAACAGAAAACAATGAAGTCAGAATCGATACATGCGAACAGTACGCTATACATTGTAAATATATTGAGTAAACAGATGAGGCCCAAAAGGCGTCAGCTTCAGTTATTTTCACTAGCTAAAGTCACAGTCGCTAACAATCTACTAACATTCTGACGTTATAGTTATTTCATCTCGAAGACATACTCTTATCATTGTTCCGTATCAGGCTACTGGAGATTATTAAGATGAAACAGACACATCAATTCATGCCTTCAAAGACGGACCAGGTTATTCTGGTTCCTGTCGATTTTTCTGACAGTTCCAGATCTGCGCTTATTTATGCCAGCCAGATGGTAAAAGATATTCGCAAGCAACTGATACTGCTTCATGTCATTCATGATGATCCCATGAATCCAGGTCTGTATCATGACCATCAAAATCCCCATATGAGTCGCCCGATTACCGACATTGCTACTGATAAGCTGTCTGCATTTATCACCGACGTTTCCACACAATACCCCGAATTACATCCTCTGCAGGATGCAATCATTCGCATGGTATGCGGTGTCCCGGGTTCTCGTATTGTTGAAATTGCCGAGGATATCCAACCCGACAATATAATTATGGGTACTACTGGACGCAGCAATATCTCTTTACTGCTGAATGGGTCTGTATCAAATTACGTCACCCGCCATAGCGATATTCCCGTTATTACCATCAAGGATCATATTCGTCCTCCTGTGTTAGAGAAGACAGTGTTAGAGAAGACCGCTTACATGGATAATACAAAAAGTGCGGCCGACACTATAGGCTTATAGCCTGGTTGTTAGCCACTACTGCTATTCGCTGAAATAGCAGGCCGTGAATAGTTGTGGTTCTTATTCTTTTTTAAACCGGTTATCGATTGTGTGAATGATAAAGCACAGACATTGTCGTGAATTGCGGGAATATGCTACGGTCTATTGCCACACTATCCTGCTGAAAGAGACAGCAACAACGAATGCCTAAGAATTGTGTTCTTATCGTCGAAGACGAAGAAGATATCCAGACATTACTCATTTACAACCTCTCGAAAGCAGGCTTTGTTCCCATCGCCGTTGAGTCAGGGGAAGAGGGACTACAGATCGCACTTGAGAAGCGTCCCGACGTCATAGTACTCGACCTGATGCTGCCCGGTATGGATGGGCTTTCTGTCTGCCGTACACTGAAAAGTAATGATAAAACCAGCGATATACCAATCATCATTGCATCAGCCAGGGGTGAAGAGTCAGATATCATTACAGGTCTCGAAATGGGTGCGGATGATTACATTACAAAACCGTTTAGCCCCAAGGTCCTGATTGCCCGGATTAAGGCTTTATTGCGGCGTTCTGACAGGCAGTCAAGCGAGCAGGACTCTGTTTTCAGGATACATGAACTTGAATTCGAGCCGTCGAGATTCGAAGTGCGGCTTGCCGGATCTGACCTGACCCTTACCTCTAATCAATACCGCTTGCTGCATTTTCTGTCCCTCAACGCAGGCAGGGTTTTTACTCGATACCAGATAGTCAATGCCGTACGTGGCGAGGACTATATTGTTACTGAGCGTGCGATTGATGTGCAGATAGTGGGTTTACGTAAGAAACTTGGTCAATATTCAGACTACATTGAGACCATCCGTGGTATAGGCTATCGTTTCAAGGGATGATTGCTGCAACTCGTCAGCGCAAGAGGTCAATCTGGTTTTATTACGGAATTTCAGCAGCGATTGTACTTGTCAGCTTGCTGATGGTTGCCTGGTATTCAGCAGACCGCTTTCGTGAATTCTTTATTTTACACCTTGAGACTGTACTCGAGTCACAGGCACGAAATATTGCACGTGACATTCAGATAAACAATTCTAGTCACGACCAGGTAGAGCAATATTGCTTTGCGTTTAAGCCTACTGACCCTGATCTTCGCGTGACGATCGTCGACTTCTCCGGCGTCGTAATATGCGATTCTGAGGCAGATCCTGCGAGTATGGAGAACCATCATGATCGACCTGAAATAAAAACGGCCTACACCAATGAAACCGGTAGAATCATTCGTTTCAGCAGCACCCTCAAGGCACATCTGCTTTATGTCGCTATCCTGCTCAATCGTGAGGATGGCCAACACTGGGCTGTCCGTACCGCATTACCGTTATCTTCGATAGACCAGCTTCTAGGCAAGTTTTTTCGAGTCTTGCTTATCGTTTTGCTTACTATGATCGTATTTGCCCTTCTTGTGAGCCTGTATTTATACCGTAAGATTAATCTGCCACTGTTCGAAATTCGTCAGGAAGCAGAACGTTTTGCACGGGGGAATTTCGAAAGTAAGCTGCCGGACTACCAGGTGAGAGAACTAGCAGACCTGGCCGAGGCACTTAACAGCATGGCGGTTCGCCTCGATCGTCTGGATAACCTGAGGATGGAATTTGTAGGGAATGTCTCTCATGAGCTGAAAACACCTGTAACGACAATCATGGGATTTGTGGAAATACTGCTGGAAGGAGCGAAAGATGACCCCGAAGACCTTGAACGCTTCCTGAAAATTGTTGCACGGCAGACAGATCGGTTGTCTGCCATTATCGACGACCTGCTAACCCTGTCACGACTGGAAAATGCTCCGCTTGATGATATCCTGGACCTTAAAGTACACAGCCTCTGTATGCTACTTGAGTCAAGCTACCAGATTTGTCATGAAAGAGCAGAGGCAAAAAATATAACTCTGCGGATTAGTTGCCCGACCTCAGTCAACATTTTTGCCGACAGCTCGCTTCTCATCCAGGCTATCGTTAATCTTATTGATAATGCCATCAAGTACAGTCCGGAATATACCTATGTCACTCTGGCAGGCATTGAAACCAGTGACAGTGTCGAAATTTCTGTCTCTGATAATGGTCCGGGTATTGAAGAAGACCATCTGAGTAGACTATTTGAACGTTTTTACCGTGTCGACAAGGCGCGAAGTCGTAAGATGGGGGGCACAGGCCTCGGTCTGGCAATCGTCAAGCATATCGTTAGCGTGCATGAGGGCGAGGTAAAGGTGGAAACCAGCTCAGGGCAGGGAAGCACGTTTACCATATTACTGCCCGCACATACTGGCTGGGTATCAGACAAATAACATTGAATCGAGAATGAATAAATCAACCTGCAGTGGTTTAATCGTCGCAGGCAATATTTTGAATAAATCCTGAAGCATAGATAAATAAATGGATTTCATAAGCGGGTAATGCTGAAATCCAAGCACGTATGACAGGCTTGAAAATATTGTATGGCTGATGTAAACAACAATTCACAGACAACTGGCTCCGCTTCTATGTGCAGGTCTCTGATGCCGTACGGGAGTACACTGAACAACAGAAAAACAAATAACTGTAAGCTTTTATGAGCAAGGTTTATAACTGCTGACATGAACATAATCATATATTTTTTTGAGAGACCTAAGTGGGGCATCAGTTAGTTCAATCCTGTTGTTTCCTGAATTGTAATCACTGCTAAAATTGTAAATATTACTGAGACCTGAGCTGACTTTCCCTCAATGACCAAACCATTCCTGATAATGCAACTTCGTCCAGAAGACGATACCTCCGACAATGAATATGCGGCGATTCTGAAGTATGGCGGTCTGGACTCAAAAGATACCAGGCGTTTGCGGATAGAAAAAAATGGTATACCGGATGACCTCATACTGGACCAATACAGCGGCATCATAGTCGGCGGCAGCCCATTCGATATCAGCACACCGGAGCAGGATAAATCTGCAATCCAGAAAAAAATAGAACGGGATTTCAACAGGCTGTTTGACCTCATTGTACCCAACGATATTCCTTTCCTTGGGGCGTGTTCAGGAAATGGTTTACTCGGTTCTTACCTGGGTACATCAATATCGACCCGGTATGGTGAAGCGGTAGGATGTGCACAGCTGGATATCACGGAAGCTGGTAAAGCGGACCCGCTATTATCGGGTTTCCCTGGGCAGATTAATGTACTACTCGGGCACAAGGAAGCCTGCGATACGGTACCGGATGGTGCAACCTTGTTAATGACCGGTAATGTTTGCCAGGTTCAGATGTTTCGTGTGCGCAACAATGTTTATGCCACCCAGTTTCACCCGGAAGGAGACAGCGATGGTTTTACGGTGCGCATTCATGCCTATAAGCATCATGGCTACTTTGAACCAGACGAAGCAGATAACCTGATTAATGCAGTCTGTGAGGAAGATACACCTTACGCCCAGGAAATACTTCGACGGTTCGTCAACCACTACAAAAGATAAGTGACATCAGGACAGTTGATATTTAAGGAATGAATGACTTCTCATGGTGTAAAAACATACCTTCGGTCATTCATTTGTATAACGTAGTCACGTGGCTGCTTACGACCGAAAGGCGAGCAAAGCATCTGACGAGCATTAGCTGTTTGAGTTAGACTTTCCGATAGTCATTTGATTATGCCCAAGTCGACATAAAGGAAGTTCATGAAAGCGATTGTATTTACGCAATACGGTTCTCCAGATCACCTGCTACTGAAAGAAGTGGCTAAACCTTTAC
>JASJFV010000392.1:0-4459 GCA_033791885.1 Gammaproteobacteria bacterium
GTTGTACATCTGTGGGTAGAAGGTGTCTGGGAGTTGATCCTTGGTGCAATTCTTGCTTTTGTCCTGATTAAGATGACTGGCGTCGACCGTGAAGTTATTGAGAAATGGCTTTATGTGATTATTGCCATGTCATTGATTACCGGCATAATAGGAACCGGCCATCACTTCTACTGGATCGGTACACCGGAATACTGGCAGTGGTGGGGTTCGATCTTCTCTGCACTGGAGCCTATCCCATTCTTCATGATGGTTATCTTCGCCTTCAACATGGTCAATCGCCGTCGCCGCGAACATCCCAACAAGGCCGCAATGTTATGGGCCATTGGCACACCTGTCATGGCGTTCCTTGGAGCGGGTGTGTGGGGGTTTATGCATACCCTGGCACCGGTCAACTATTATACCCATGGTACCCAGATCACGTCAGCGCATGGACATATGGCATTTTATGGTGCTTACGTGATGGTGGTACTGGCGATAATCTCCTATGCCATGCCACTGCTTAGAGGGCGGGCAGCAGCGAACAGCAATAAATCACAGGTAGTGGAAATGTGGTCATTCTGGCTAATGACCATAGCCATGGTATTCATAACTCTGTTCCTCACCGGAGCTGGAATTTTACAGACCTGGCTGCAACGGGTGAGTGAAAACCCTGAACCGTTTATGGTAGTACAGGAGAAAATTTCTCTGTTCTACTGGATGCGTGAAGTGGCTGGCGTAGTCTTTCTTATTGGACTGATACTCTACATCGTCAGTTTCTTTATCGGCGGTGAAGAAGAACCAGCTCGATGAGATAAAACTATACGGTGCCAGGTAATTCCTGGTGCCCGTTAGTTTTGCAATTATCGCCGGGAATTCGACAGTGTTCGATGCCCTGGCGTTTTTATTATGTATTGTAGGTATTGTTGCTAGCCTTGATCATATCATTCTACTCTGCAGCGGTTTAACAGCATAGACAGTTATGTGCCATATCTTTCAAGCGGATTAACGAATGACAGATGTATCAACAGCAGATGATGGGTATCCTCCCGGTGATTTCTTTATCTGGATATTCATCTACGCCGAACTCCTGGTATTCGGTATTTTTTTTCTTGCTTATGCTTTTGCCCGCAGCCAGAACGTTGAACTATTCAATGAGTCACAGCTGCATCTGAATCGAATATCAGGCGCTATCAATACTCTTGTGTTGATTACCAGCAGTTATTTTGTTGTACGCGCTGTTGCTGCAATACGTGAGAACAGATCCAGTCTATGCAGCAACTGGTTATTAGCCGCAATTCTTCTAGCCAGCGTATTTATTATTCTCAAAGCTTATGAATTCTATAGTACGTATGCAGACGGCATCACACTTAGCACCAATACTTTTTACATGTTTTACCTGTCGATGACATTTTTTCACTTCATGCATGTGATATTGGGCATGGTTATCTTGACTGCGGTGATGCTGAAGGCAAAAAAAGGAGGGTATTCCCACGATGAGTATACTGGGGTAGAAACCGGTGCATCATACTGGCATATGGTCGACATGGTATGGATTATTCTGTTTCCGCTGGTATATGTGATACGTTGAATGTCAGGTAGATAAGAATTTAACAATGAATAAAGCAATTTCTTTCGTATCAGAAACCCGTACCTGTACCCGGATATGGTTACTAATGATAGGCCTGACACTTGTTGTGCTGGCTGTAGGCCAGGCCGGGCTTGGCGGAATATGGGTGGTTGCTTTATTACTGCTTTCAACATTATTGAAGACACAGTTGGTGGCAGATTACTTTATGGCATTGAAATACAGCAGGCCATTATGGCGTATTATTATTACCGTTTATTTGGTGATAATTGTTTCAATGATTGGTCTGGCTTACTGGTTAGGGGCCTCTGATATTTCATAGGAGACATTTGATGACTGACTCGGTTAAACATGCAGAAAAAGTCGCCAACACAGCTGAAATTAATATGGATAACCCTTTTTACCTTTCAAGTAACAACGAAGAAGCACTGTTTGAGCATGCATGGAATAATCAGTTACCTGTTTTAATTAAAGGGCCTACGGGCTGTGGCAAGACCCGGTTTATTCGTCATATGGCGGCAAAACTAGGACGGCCGCTTCATACAGTTGCCTGTCATGATGATTTAACTGCTGCGGACCTGGTGGGGCGCCATTTGATTGGACAGGGTTCAACTTACTGGGTAGATGGCCCGTTAACACGCGCTGTCCGTGAAGGGGGTATCTGTTACCTTGATGAGGTGGTGGAAGCGCGTAAGGATACAACCGTGGTACTGCACCCTCTATCGGATGATCGGCGAATTCTTCCAATTGAGCGCACCGGCGAAACACTGCAAGCACCGCCGGAATTTATGCTGGTTGTATCGTATAACCCCGGCTATCAGAACTTGCTCAAAGGTATGAAGCCGAGCACGCGACAACGATTTGTTTCCATGCGTTTTGCCTATCCGGTCGCTGAACATGAACGCACTATTCTGCTTAAAGAAACAGGTATCGCTGAGTTCCAGGCTAAACAACTGGTTTCACTCGCTCATGCATTGCGGGCGCTAAAGGATCATGATCTTGAAGAAAGTGCCAGCACCCGACTGCTGGTCTATACAGCCAACTTGATAGAAGGTGGCTTTGATCCCGTCGATGCCTGTCGGGCCGCACTGGTTGAACCATTAACCGACGATGAAGAGACGGTTAATGCATTAATGGAAGTTGTCTATGCCACTTTCGGACGCTGAAGACAGCAGCCCAGCTTTACCTGATCAAGACCCTGGCCAGAGTCTTGCAATAACTGCAGAGGTTTTATATCTGGTAAATTTATTGTTGCTGCCTGGTATAGCTTTTATTGTTTTACTGTTTGTCTATTTTCGCTATGGAAGCAAGGCTTCACCGCTGGCATCCTGCCACCTGAGGCAAACTTTGCATGCCAGCCTATGGGCAGGTGTGATGCTGGTCGTGGTGAATGGACTAATAATTATACTTGGTGGCTATCAATCTCCTTCAACCTGGATCGTTGTAATTCTTTACTTTACTACTATCCATGCCACGCTGGTATTGCTCGGTACAGTGGGGCTCGCACGTGCCATGGCGGGCAAGCATTACCATTTTCCACTTGTAGGGGCAGCCTGCCCGTTGCAGCAATCAACATGAATTCATGTACTTCATGCACCAGTACATCTACGGCATCGTTCCAGACTGCAGTCGAATCGGGCAGGCAGAATAAGCGTCGAACTCTGCAGGCATCGTTCTTTCTTCTTTTTGTCTTTGCGCCTGTATTCGACATCTTCCGCTATGATCTGACGCTGGACCATTTTATTTTATTTGGTCATGCCTGGACATTGGGGCTAGATCCGTTGCTAGCAGGGCAGGGCAGTTCAACTGAGGCAGTTTTAAACATAATTTTGCGTGGGTTCCTGCCCTTACTCGGTATCCTGTTTCTGTTCGGCTGGACTTCCTGGAAATATGGCCGGCTGTACTGTGGCTGGTTATGTCCGCACTTTTCTGTGGTCGAGACTATCAACGCTTTGATGCGAAAAGCCAGCGGCAAGCTCAGTATCTGGGATAAAAAAAAATCAACCCATCAGGCTGATGGAAAGCAGATTGAAGTTAACAACCAGTACTGGATCCTGGTTGTTATAGCTGTATTGGGTTTTTCCTTTCTTTGGGCTGTTTCATTACTGACCTATCTGTTGCCACCAAAAGAAATTTATTACAACCTTTTGCATTTTAGTCTTACTCGCAATCAGCTGTTATTTATTGGGGTAGCGACTTTATTGTTAAGCATTGAGTTTACATTTGCGCGCCACCTGTTCTGTCGCTTCGGTTGTGCAGTAGGCGTTTTCCAGAGCCTTGTATGGATGGGAAATAAACGCGCCATGGTGGTCAGTTTTGATCGTGGGAATGCCTCGCAGTGCCAGGGATGCCACAACGTCTGCGATGAAATCTGCCCGATGCGGTTAAAGCCACGCTCAATCAAACGAAGCATGTTCACCTGCACAGAATGTGGACAGTGTTTGACAGCCTGTGAACAGGTACAGGAGAGGAAATCAATGCCAGCAATATTGACCTGGCAGGATGGACAGTCAGCACTGCAGGAGAGTGACCGCTAGTGGCACTCAAGGCGCCCAGGGCAATACAGGCACTGCATAGACTTGTAGAACTGGAGGAGCATGTCGGGACACTGTGGCATCGGCTTATTTCCCAGGCGGCGACCAGGCGCTATCCTGGCGAGGCTGTATACCTGGAAGATATCCGACGCAGCGCAGGCGTCATGTTTCGTGCGCTCGGTGGTGATGGTGGTTTAAAGATAGAGTCATCTACTGTGACAGAATACATTAGCTCCCGATCACTATTGCAACGAATTGCGGGTAGTAATAAGCGGATAGAGCTTGCCTGGCGTAACGAATCATCATTAAACCTGCCTGCCTGCATTGATATTTTTCCAGAAAGAGCATTGAACCGTGATCT
>JASJFV010000393.1:0-8069 GCA_033791885.1 Gammaproteobacteria bacterium
ACGCATTGGCACAGCACTTTTTGGACCTCGGAGTTAATATCCGTCACCCGCAAAAAATATATCAATGCAAAATAGCCAAAACTTAAAACTTAAAACTTAAAACTTAAAACTTAAAACTGATCAATTATGAACACTATAGGATTTATCGGCGGTGGCAATATGGCGGACAGCCTTATCGGCGGACTGCTTGCAAGCGGCCACAAGGCATCGTTTATTCATGTGTCGGAACCGGACACTAATCGACGCAGTCGATTATCGTCGGAATACGGCGTTAACTGTGTGCAGGATAATGTTGAACTTGTCGATCGCGCAGACCTGCTGCTTTTCGCGGTCAAACCACAAATGTTGCACCAGGTCGCTCTGCCACTTCGCCAGTCTATACAGGCAAGTCAGCCGTTAATTATCTCAATTGCTGCCGGCGTCAGGAGCGCGGACCTTGAGCAGTGGCTGGGAGGAGGTCTTGCGATAGTACGCGTGATGCCGAATACACCCGCACTGGTGCGCGCCGGAGCATCAGGACTCTATGCCAGCCACCTGGTCAGCAATGAGCAAAAGAACCAGGCGGAATCAATCATGCGATCAGTTGGACTTACCGTCTGGCTGGAAAATGAAGCTCAAATGGATATCGTGACAGCGCTTTCAGGAAGTGGTCCGGCGTACATATTCCGCGTTATTGAGGCAATGGAAAATGCCGCTACCAGGGCAGGCCTGGCACGTGAGACAAGCCGCTTACTGTCTATAGAGACTGTACTGGGAGCTGCCAAACTCGCCATGGAATCTGAAGATTCACCAGCAGAATTACGCCAAAAAGTCACCTCGCCGGGTGGCACTACTGAGCAGGGATTAAAGCAGCTTGAACAGGGCGGAATCGAACAAATATTTCAGAACGCCATCGATGCTGCAATTGATCGTTCTCGAGAAATGGGTGATGAGTTGGGCGCTGGCTCATGACAGGCCAATACTTGGCCAATGGTGCGGCTTTTGTTATCCAGACACTGTTCGGACTCTATATTTTAGCGGTGTTACTGCGTTTCCTGTTCCAGCTAGTCAAAGCGCCATTTCGTAATCCGGTTTCACAATTCATAGTCACTATAACCAACCCGGTTTTACGTCACTTCCGCAGATTCATTCCAGGCTATGGTGGTATAGACATTGCGTCTCTGGTACTGATGATGACATTGCAAATGCTAGAACTGCTTCTAATTTCACTGCTTTTTGGCACACCTGCATCTGCTGTCGGCCTTTTCGTGCTTGCTGTTGGAAAACTGCTCGAAATGACAATATACATTTTCATGTTTGCCATTTTTGCGCGCATCATCATCTCATGGGTGAACCCGCAGCTTTACAACCCAATGACATTACTGCTAGCGAGCATGACAGACTTCATGATGCAACCGGCCAGGCGCTTAATCCCGCCGATAGGCATGCTTGACCTTTCACCTATGATCGTTTTTCTCATACTCGGGTTAGTTCTGCGCTTGATTGTTCAACCAATACTTGATATTGGTGCACGTATGCTTATGTAATTAACTCGATATTCATGGCTAATAAAGACTGGTACCATTGGCAACCCGATGGATTGCTACTAAGGTTACAGGTACAAACAAGAGCAAGTGATAATAAATTTGCCGAAATATTAGAAGACAGGATCAAACTTCGCATAAAAGCCGCTGCAGTAGATGGCAAAGCAAACAAAGCTGTTATAAATTTTCTCTCAAAAGAATTTCGTACGCCAAAATCGTGCGTACAGATACTGCATGGCCATTGGAATAAACAAAAACTTGTACTGATTCACATGCCGGGTCGATTACCACGGCTACCCGGGCTAGAAAGAGCAGAATAAATCTGCAGCTGAAACAGTAACAAGATTATAGATTTGAGCCGTATTGGTAGACGAACAATTATGAATATGACTGCATTACAGAGGAAAC
Source organism: Gammaproteobacteria bacterium (assembly GCA_033791885.1). Lineage (GTDB taxonomy): Bacteria > Pseudomonadota > Gammaproteobacteria > BMS3Bbin11 > BMS3Bbin11 > BMS3Bbin11. Next base: position 1,932 of record JASJFV010000393.1, read on the forward strand.
TGGACAATTACTCAAATTGGCGCCATGACCTTCTGACTGAGCTCGAAGCATACAAGAGCTGGCTGGACGATGAGGATCTGCTCGAAGGAGAGGAAGAGCTACGGGTACTCGAGTTAATTGACTCAATAAAGTCAGACAAAATCATACTGGCGCTGGTGGCAGAATTCTCTCGTGGTAAGACGGAACTAATCAACAGCATTTTCTTTGCCGATTATAACAAGCGCCTGTTGCCATCATCTGTCGGTCGCACAACCATGTGCCCGACAGAAATTCGCTACAACGAGAAAGAACCTCCCTACATACTACTGCTGCCGATTGAGACCCGAAAGTCTTCATTATCCGTTGATGAATACAAGGGAGCCGCTGTTAACTGGTCCCGCATTGAGCTGGATATTGACTCTCCGGATCAAATGACAGAGGCCTTATTGCAGCTGATCAAGACCAAGGAAATTACTGAACAGGAAGCGAAAGAGCTTGGCTTCCCACCACATACACTGGAATTGAAGGAGAACAATAAACTACAGGTGCCGGTATGGCGTCACGCCGTTATAAATTATCCACACCCATTACTTAAGAGCGGCCTGATAATACTCGATACACCAGGCCTAAATGCCCTGGGTACCGAGCCGGAGTTGACCCTTAACATGCTGCCTATGGCGCATACGATAATGTTCATTCTGGCAGCAGACACTGGCGTCACGCGATCGGATATGGACATCTGGCGCAACCATATTTCTGTCGCATTAAATCCTCGTGAACAGAACGTTATGGCTGTATTGAATAAGATCGATACCATGTGGGATGACCTGCATGATGATTCTTTTATCCAGGCTAATATTCGTCGTCAAATTGAAGAAACCGCACGCATACTCGATATAGATGAAGACCTCGTAGTTCCTGTCTCTGCACAAAAAGGACTGATTGCAAAAATAAAGAATGACCGTTTGATGCTGAATCGCAGTGGCCTGCCCAAGCTGGAAGAAAAGCTTTCTGCTGATTTAATTGACAAGAAGCAATCGTTAATTCAGAAAAAAGTACAACGGGAGCTTGGTGTAATGGTTCAGTCAACCAAGGGGATTTATCTCTCTAGATTGAATGCATTAGTTAATGAGCGCCATGAAATTCTCAATTTAAGAGGAAAAAGCAAAACGATCCTGGCCGCGATGAGTGAGCAGTTACAGAACCAAAGCAAGCAGTTATCAAAAGCGATGGACGATTATCATAAAACAGTGCGGGTAATGAATGATCAGGCCAAGCGCCTGCGCCAGCATTTAAGCAGAAAAAATATCGACTTTATGATCGGCGCGTCGCGTGTATCAATGCAGGAAACATGGAACACCTTTGGCTTGAAACGTGGTATGGCAGATTTTTTTGATCAGGCTGAAAACCGGCTATCGGAAGTTAGCACTGGTTCAGCAAAACTCAGCAAGCTGGTCGATCGTATTTACAAAGAATTCAAAATACGGCATAAGCTGGATATGGAGGCACCACCTGAGTTTGACATTGAGCCATTCATAGAAGATTTTACCTATCTTCGCAAAGACGGCGAACAATTCCGTGACAGTATGATGTTAGTCGTTACCGAGCAGCATTTTGTAATAAAGCGCTTTTTTATCACCATGGCAAGCCGCGCAAGGCGCATTCTGGATGAGACAAATTATTCACTCAGGGCATGGTCAAAAGCTACATTACAACCTATTTCAACCCAGATAGATGAACATAAGGAACAGCTCGGCCGGCGTCTGTCTAATATTGAAAAACTGAAAACAAACCACAGCAACCTGGAACAGCGCGTAGAAGAGATAGAAAAAGACATCGCTGAATTGCGTGACAAAACAATGACTTTACAGAGAATACTTGCACGCATTCAAATCACAGCGTGATCAGGAAATGAAATAAATGAACCTTTCACAATGCTTACGCTTACTATACTCTGTCAAACTGTAACTGATTTCTGCCAACCCAATAATTAGAACCCGATTATCACGAAACCCTGCTAAACGATGCCTGAAGCAATACCCCAGAACTCCGTTGGTCTTGTCAAACCATCAACATTTCATTTTGACCAGCCGCTTGCCCTCGACTGTGGCGAGACACTTGATGCCTATGACCTGGTCTATGAAACCTATGGTGAGCTAAACCCTTCGCGCGACAATGCCGTACTGGTCTGTCATGCACTAAGTGGGACGCACCACCTCGCAGGCTATTACAATATGGAAGACCGTAAGCCTGGCTGGTGGGAGAGTCTTGTCGGCCCCGGCAAAGTGATAGATACCAATCGATTTTTTGTCGTCGGCGTCAACAATCTAGGTGGCTGTAATGGTTCTACCGGGCCAATATCTATCAATCCCGCGACCAGCAAACCCTATGGTCCAGATTTTCCTATGGTGACTGTTTCCGACTGGGTAGAATCACAAAACAGGCTTACGCAGAAACTCGGCATCAAACAATGGGCCGCTGTAATCGGTGGTAGCCTGGGCGGTATGCAGGTCCTGCAGTGGGCGATCGATTTCCCAGATAGCCTGAGGCACGCGATAGTGATAGCTGCCGCACCAAAATTGACAGCACAAAACATTGCTTTTAACGAAGTTGCTCGTCAGGCAATTCGCACCGACCCTGCATTTCATAGCGGCCACTACTACGAACATAACACTATCCCGGAAAGTGGTTTACGCATAGCCCGCATGCTTGGGCACCTGACCTACATGTCTGACGATATCATGGCAGAAAAATTTGGTCGTGCTTTGCGCGAAGGTTCAATAAATTTCGACTACGGTATTGAGTTCCAGGTAGAGAGCTACCTGCGGCACCAGGCAGATAGTTTCGTCGGAACTTTTGATGCCAATACCTACTTGCTGATGACCAAGGCACTAGACTACTTTGACCCGGCAGCTTCTTCTGGCAGTGATTTATCGTCAGTACTGGCAAGTGTCAGTGCAGACTTTTTTGTTCTTTCTTTTACCAGTGACTGGCGCTTTTCCCCTCAACGATCGCATGAAATTGTCAAAGCCCTGCATGATAATGACCTGAATGTATCCTATGCTGAAATAGAATCCCATCATGGCCATGATGCTTTTCTGCTTGCTTTACCGCAATACATTTCGGTGTTCGGATCATATATGGATAGAGTTGCCAGCGAGTGCGCGAAATGAGCCTGTCGCGTTCAGACTTCCAGGTCATCTGCGACTGGATCAGGCCAAATTCCAGAGTTCTGGATCTTGGTTGTGGAAATGGCGAATTATTGCGTGAACTTTCGAGACACCAGGGTGTATCAGGTTACGGCATAGAAATAGATGACAAAGACATCAGTCAATGCATCAGGGCTGGTGTTAATGTAATTCAGCGAGACCTGGATCTTGGATTGTCTGACTTTGATGAAGACTCCTTTGACTTTGTCATTTTATCATTGACCTTACAGGCTTCTAATTACCCGCACCGTCTACTCGGTGAGATGCTGCGCGTGGGTGCCGAAGGCATTGTTACATTTCCAAACTTCGGAAATATTACTTCAAGAATTCAGCTTGGCCTGGGCGGAAGAATGCCAGTCAACAGAACTCTACCGCTGGAATGGTACAATACAACCAACATCCACCTTTGCACACTAAAAGATTTTGAGGAACTGTGCGAGAAACTTGATATCGAAATACTCGAACGGCGTGCTGTCAGCCATAATCATAAAGCTGGCCCAGGCCTGAAACTATTTCCCAATCTGTTTGGTGAAATTGCTCTCTATCGCTTCCGTAAGAAGCAGGCTGTTGCTGCATAAAACAAGAAAATCAGCTGACAAACTCTAGACAACCAGCGTTATCACCCGCTTTCTGGCCTGTATTACTACCGACTTTCACTACGATTAACACACCTTTATGACAACCCCCTCTGTACATAACTGGAAAGACTCCTTTCAGGTCTACAAAAACCCGAAAGTACTGGCCATGCTATTTCTGGGATTCTCTGCAGGCCTGCCAATTTTGCTTGTATTTGGTACCCTGTCGGCCTGGCTAAACTCAGAAGGCATTGACAAGACCACTATCGGTTTTGTCAGCTGGGTCGCTCTGGCCTATGGTTTAAAATTTCTCTGGTCGCCGCTGGTTGATCGAATGCCTATACCGCTGTTAACTCGACTACTCGGTCAACGCCGCAGCTGGATGCTATTGGCCCAGCTAGGTGTAATCACCGGGTTGGTCTCATTGTCTCTGTTTGATCCCAGGACTAGCCTGGCTACTATTGTAGGCTTTGCCGTACTGACAGCATTTTCATCCGCAACACAGGATATCACCATTGACGCCTGGCGGATCGAGGCGATTGATGAAGAATACCAGGGGGCGATGGCTGGAACATATCAGCTTGGCTATCGTATCGGTATGATACTCGCCGGCAGCATGGCTTTTGTTATTGCAGATTTTTATACCTGGTCAGTCGCTTATCTGTGCATGGCTGTCTTTATGATCGTTGGCATCATCAGTACATTCATTATTTCTGAGCCAGACCACACACTCAGAGACCATGAGTGGGAAACTGAAGAACGCGTTATTTCATTGCTGCAGCGTAAACAGCATATTCCAGAAAAAATCAGAAACCTGCAAGCCTGGTTTGTTGGTGCTGTGATCTGCCCGTTTGCCGATTTCTTTACCCGCAACGGCTGGAACGCCTTATTAATATTATCTTTTATCGCCGTTTTCAGGATGAGTGACATTACCCTGGGAGTGATGGCCTTTCCTTTCTACCAGGACATGGGCTACAGTGGTACAGAAATCGGAGTAGTCAGTGGACTCGTTGGTAAATTCATTACCATATCAGGTGCACTGGTTGGCGGTGTATTGGTGGTTCACTATGGTGTTATGCGCATGCTGCTTGCTGGTGCGATCATAGTTATTGCCACTAACCTGTTGTTTGCCTGGCTGGCCGGACAACAACCCCTGCTGATCTGGTTGATCCTTGTGGTCGGTGCAGACAACCTCGCTGGAGGGTTTGCCGGAACAGTGTTCATTGCCTACCTTTCCAGCCTCACTAACAGGGCCTACACCGCCACACAATATGCCCTTTTCAGCTCAATCATGTTACTGCTACCCAAGTTTATCGGCGGTTTTTCAGGCCTTGTGGTTGACGCCAGCAGCTACCCGGTGTTCTTTCTCTATGCCGCCGCACTAGGCCTGCCATCAATCATCTTGATACTATTTTTGATGAAAAAAGAATACGCAAAATGATACATTTCGGTTTATAGCTCTATCAGGCATAGTTTTTAAAGTTTATATTCAGACACCCGTTGAGGAAGATCATTAATATTATTTACACTGTTCTGAACCGTTTCTGCCAGCATCCGTCGCCAGTACCTTGCCCCCGCCATACCGTGAAACAAGCCTGATAATGGCCTCACCAGTGCATGCGCCGATGTACCGAGTTGAAGCTCTTTATCTATGTAGCTGGCATAGCGCTTCTGCACTTCACTGCGCGTGAGTATATTAGTCTTATCCAGAGATAATGACTGTTCCAGATCAGCAAGAAGCCAGGGCTGGTTAAATACTTCCCTTCCTATCATCACGCCGTCGGTATGATCCAGGTGAGTCGCAACCTGTTCAACTGTTTTTATGCCACCATTTATTATGACTGTCAGTTCAGGGTGGTCATGCTTTAGTCTATAGATGCGTTCATAATCTAAAGGTGGTATGTCACGGTTCTGCTTTGGTGAAAGTCCTTTAAGCCAGGCCTTTCTGGCATGAATAATAAATGTGTTGCAGCCTGCAGCAGAGGCAGTCATGACGAAGTTTTCCAGATCAGCAAAACTATCCTGGTCGTCTATACCAATTCGGTGTTTGATTGTGACAGGAATATCGACGGTAGAATGAATGGCTGTAAAGATATCAGCAACAAGTAATGGCGTGGCCATCAGACAGGCACCGAAAGCACCTGATTGAACACGATCACTTGGGCAGCCGACATTAATGTTTATTTCATCATACCCGGCTGCCTCAGCGATATTTGCTCCCCGTGCCATTTCAGAAGGGTCAGAGCCGCCAAGTTGAAGCACCAGGGGATGCTCTTCATCACTATATCTTAATAAGTCTTCATGATTTCCATGCAGCAATGCTTTTGCATTAATCATTTCGGAATATAATATCGCCCGGGGTGATATTAAACGTA
>JASJFV010000394.1:0-11512 GCA_033791885.1 Gammaproteobacteria bacterium
CTTACGGTGAAACAAACGCTTCATCTTGCGGGGTGGCGCCGCGCCATGAACCTTAGCGCGACCAACGTCGACTATGCTTACCGTAAAATGCCGAACGTTTCCGTTTCCGGCCGAACAGCGCGCCGGTCGCCTACCCCTTGGCAGCCCGACCCTGGTAGCCGATCATGCTGGGGTTTTGACGATCTGCTTCAATTCACCATGCCGATGGAGCCAGGCAAACCATGACGAATTCCGAAGGCCGTGACATCAACGACCAACCAGACCTCGCAAGCCACCTGCACGACGAATCCTCGGCCGCGGGCGATGCCGTCGCTCCCAAGCCCAGCATCATGCAGGACATGGAGAAATCCCTGGTCGAGCGCATCGCCGATATCGATGACGAGCGGCGGCGGACCAGCACCCAGTTGCGCAAGGCGCTGCAGACGCACATCGAGGATGTGGAAACACGACTGACCGGCGCCAAGCGCTTACTGGTGGCACTATCCGTTGTCGTTGTGTTGTTGGCGGCGGCCGTCGTTTGGCTCGGCACCGGCCTGCAGGTCCAGCGCGCCCAACTCGGGCAAGATATTGCCGACCTACGCGCCCCAGCCGATGATGCAACCATCGTGGAAAACTATCGACAGACAACCGACCTTCTGGACGCGCGAACCGCAGACATCGAACGCCAGCTTACAGAACTGGTCGGTCAAACCGACGGTGCGCAGCCGCCCTCAGTATCTGAGGCTTCATCAGAACCGCTTGCCATCACCATCGCGACGCTGACCGAGCGGATTGAGGCCATAGACGCGGAACTCCGATCGCTGAGCAATGCCCCGAGCAGTGATACCCCGGACTTGGCCGAAGCGCAGTTCGCGACTGAACGCGACCAGGAAGCAAGCGTCGAGGCTTCCGAACCCGTACCGATCGACAAACTCATCAATGACCAGTTCGACCGGCTAGAGCAGGAATATCAGCGCCTTGCACGGGAGATAGAGGCGCCGGCAATCAAGCAATCACGTGCGCCCGCGGCGACGGACATCGGCACAGACGACCGCGACCCGCTGCCGCTGCCGCAGCCCGCTGAGTCGACGATGTCGACGGAAATCACCCCGAACAGCATTGAGACAAATCAGCCTGGCATCGCGCTCCAACTGATCGGGTTTCACAGCCGCGACGAGCTGAACGCGTTCCTTGCCGAACATACGCTGCCGAATCCGGTGTACATCCGCAGCGAGACCTTCCGTGGCCGGCCCTGGTTCGCGCTGATACACAGCCTATACGAGGATCGAGACACCGCAGTCGCCACCGCCGACGCCTTGCCGGAAGACCTGTCTCAGCTCGACCTCTGGCTGCGCGAGCTGCCCGCAGGCACCACACTGGAACGCGTTCAGGTCAGCCCCGGCGGCGACTGATTAGACGGGCATGGACGCAAAAATCGCGTTTCGTCCGCAGCCGGAAGCCGTTAAACTGTCGGCTGCGGCAGAGCAATGGCATCAGCATGTCATTCTGTGCTGCTCACTGGGATGAAAGTCTGCATCGGATACATCCCTGCTTCACCTGCGCGGGTGGCGGAATTGGTAGACGCGCTGGATTTAGGTTCCAGTGGGGTAACCCGTGGGAGTTCGAGTCTCCCCTTTCGCACCAAATATTGAGTAACCAGTGAGAGTATCGAGATGCAGGTAAGCGTAGAACAGTCGGGCAATATTGAAAGAAAAATGACCATTTCACTTCCGGCGGAACGAGTGGATAGTGAAATAACCAGGCAATTGCAGCGACTGTCGAAACAGGTCAAGGTGGCCGGTTTTCGTCCGGGCAAGGTGCCGATGAAGATCATGAAATCACGCTATCTCGGGCAGGTAATGCAGGATGTTATGGCTGACTTGATTCAGTCATCATACCAGGAGGCCCTGGGGCAGGAATCATTGCGGCCTGCAGGTGCACCATCAATCGAGACGTCATCAGGCGGTGAAGGTAAAGACCTTGAATACACCGCTACCTTTGAAGTTTATCCGGATCTCACCGGGCTTACTCTCAGCGGACTAAAGATCGAGCGAAACCTTTGTGAGATTTCTGACAAGGATATAGATACCACCCTTGATTCTCTGCGGCGTCAGCGCGTCGAATGGAAAAGCGTTGATGCTGAGGCGAAAGACGGCAACCGTGTGACTCTGGACTTTACCGGCAGTGTCGATGGCGAACCGTTCACTGGTGGAGAAGGCAAAGCGATGCCAGTAGTGATCGGCTCTGATTCATTGATCCCAGGCTTTGAAAGTCAGCTGATTGGCATCAAGGAAGGCGAAGAGAGAACATTGACTGTGAAATTCCCGGATGATTACCATGCCGATGAGATGGCAGGTAAAGAGGCCATTTTCGATGTCAAGGCGACAGAGGTTGCCGAAGAAGAATTGCCTGAAGTCGACGAAGCACTGGCAAAGTCATTTGGCGTAGAAGGTGGCGGCATTGAGAAATTTCGTGAAGAAATTCGTGACAATCTTTCACGTGAAGCAAGCGACCGCACTGACATTACAGTAAGAGATGCCATTTTCCAGGCCGTGCTGGAAAGCAATGAAATTGATGTTCCGAAGGCGCTGCTTGAACAGGAATTGAAAATGCTGATAGAGACTGCAGAAAAAGAGCAGCCGGAAATCACGAAGAATGAAGAAGCAGTAGCAATGTATAGAAAGCTTGCTGAACGTCGCGTATCGCTGGGTTTGATTCTTGCTGAAATTACTGAGCGCGAGGCTATGATCCCGGCTGCGGACGCGGTTGAGAGCAGATTACAAAAACTGGCTGAAACTTATGAGGATCCTTCATCCTTCATCGAGTGGTATAAAGCAGATCGTCAGCGTTTGTCTGAGATCGAAGCACAGGTGCTGGAAAGCATGGTGGTTGACAAACTGCTGAAAGACGCAGAAATTACAGATAAAACTATTAGCTTCGAGGAACTGGTAAATCCTGCCAGTGTCGAAGCAGGTAAAGAGGAGTCAGCATGACAGAAATCAGGAATAGTATCGAAGATCCACAGGCACTTGGGCTGGTGCCAATGGTTATTGAGACCACTGGCAGAGGTGAGCGTGCTTTCGACATCTATTCCCGGTTATTGAAAGAGCGTGTAATATTTATGGTTGGCCAGGTAGAAGACCACATGGCTAACCTGATTGTTGCACAAATGCTTTTTCTTGAATCTGAGAATCCAGACAAGGATATTCACCTGTATGTCAATTCTCCCGGCGGCGCTGTGACGGCTGGAATGGCGATTTACGATACCATGCAGTTCATTAAACCTGACGTCAGTACTGTATGCCTTGGCCAGGCTGCAAGTATGGGAGCACTGATACTGGCAGGTGGAGCGGCCGGCAAACGTTATTGTTTACCTCATTCACGTGTGATGATTCATCAGCCTCTGGGTGGCTTTCAGGGACAGGCCTCGGATATTGAGATCCATGCACGGGAAATTCTTCGCGTACGCGAACGACTCAATGATATATTGAAAAAGCACACAGGTCAGGATCTTGCCACTATTGAGGCTGACACCGAAAGAGATCGTTTTCTGGAAGCGGAAGAGGCTAAGAAATATGGTCTTATTGACAAGGTCATCTCTGACCGCCTCAAGACTGAAGAAGATTAGGAAAAACCATTAAAGCAGGCAGGTTATTGGGCTTGCCATCAGTGTCGGGTTCCTGTTAAGTTTATACGTATATAAGAGAGCGTATTTACAGGTATTTATAGATGTCAGACGACGAAAAAGATAATAGCGACGAAAAACTGCTTTACTGTTCTTTTTGTGGAAAATCACAACATGAAGTACGCAAGCTGATCGCCGGCCCGTCTGTCTATGTCTGTGATGAGTGTGTGGAACTTTGCAATGAGATTATCCGTGAGGAGATCGATGTTGACCTGAATGAGGAATCAGAAGGCGAAAGCTTCCTCAAACCACATGAAATCAAAGAACGCCTGGATAGTTACGTTATCGGTCAGCAGGACGCGAAGAAGAGTCTTTCAGTCGCCGTCTACAACCACTATAAACGCATCAAGCATGAAGACGACACTGATGAGATAGATATTGCAAAAAGTAATATCCTCTTCATCGGCCCAACGGGGTCAGGCAAGACACTGCTTGCCGAGACATTGGCAAAACTCCTTAATGTTCCCTTTACTATTGCCGATGCCACCACCCTGACTGAAGCAGGTTACGTCGGTGAAGATGTAGAGAATATTATTCAGAAACTGCTACAGAAGTGTGACTACGAAATAGACCTGGCGCAACGGGGCATAGTGTATATCGATGAAATCGACAAGATTTCACGAAAATCGGATAACCCGTCTATCACCCGTGATGTCTCTGGTGAAGGCGTTCAGCAGGCCTTGCTCAAGCTGATTGAAGGCACCATTGCTTCTGTACCACCACAGGGTGGCAGAAAACACCCGCAACAGGAATTCCTGCAGGTGGATACACGCAATATTTTGTTCATCGTTGGCGGTGCATTCGCCGGCCTGGAAAAAATCATTCAGGATAGGTCGGAAAAGAGTGGCATTGGTTTTGGTGCGACGATAAAAGGCAAGGATGAAGAAAGTAAAATTGGCGAGGTGCTTAAGGGGGTAGAACCGGAAGATCTGGTTCATTATGGCCTGATTCCAGAATTTGTCGGCCGACTACCGATTGTTGCCACGCTTGAAGAACTCGACGAAGATGCGCTGGTTCGTATCCTTAAAGAACCTAAAAATGCGCTGGTCAAGCAGTACAATAAACTCTTCAGTCTTGAGGGAGTTAGTCTAACCATACGCGAGGACGCCCTTCGCGCGGTTGCAAAAAAAGCGATGGAACGAAAAACCGGCGCCCGCGGGTTACGTTCTATCCTGGAGCATGCACTGCTTGAAACTATGTATGAACTGCCCGCTATGACAGGCGTACGGGAAGTCGTAGTTGATGTTAACGCAGTCAACGATGGTGCCCAGCCATTATATATCTACGAGGATGAGCAACCTGTTACAGCTACTGCAGCAAAAAGCTGACGCATGCTCCCTCAGCCGTATTCTTTTATTCCATATTGAATTTCCGTGTTTACAGACTTGAATTCAAGTTTGTAGACACTATGTTCATAGTACATCCTGCAACACAGCAGGCCGACAGTCAGAGCGCCAATCAGGCCGGTATATCTTAATGAGCGATAATGTAAATATTCAAGAGCTTTCCCTGGAAAACAGGCCCGTTGCAGTGTTGCCCCTGCGCGATGTTGTGGTGTTTCCAAATATGGTCATACCTTTATTTGTCGGCAGGGAAAAATCTATTGTTGCGCTTGATCGTGCAATGGACAGCGGCAAGGAAATTCTGCTACTAGCACAGAAAGATGCTGCTGACGATGATCCGGGCAAGGATGATTTATATCGCATTGGAACCATGGCCAGCATTCTTCAACTACTTAAACTCCCCGATGGTACGGTTAAAGTTCTCGTTGAAGGTGGAGATCGAACCCAGGCCGTTGAATTCACCGAAACCGATGAATGTTTTATGGCCGTACCGGAAAAGATTGAAATTGTAGCTATCGACGAAGATGAAGTCGACGTCTTGATGCGCACTGTCATCGGCAGTTTTGAGCAATACGTTAAGCTAAACAACAAAATTCCGCCTGAAGTATTGAATTCACTTTCCGGCATAGAAGAACCCGGAAGACTGGCAGATACGATTGCTGCACACCTGAGCCAGAAGCTGGAAGAGAAGCAGCAAATACTTGAAATTAGCAGCGAAACCAAGCGCCTTGAACACATTCTTGGTGTAATGGAAGCCGAAATAGATTTGTTACAGGTAGAAAAACGCATTCGCGGTCGCGTCAAGAAACAAATGGAAAAGAGCCAGCGTGAGTATTATCTGAATGAGCAGATGAAAGCTATCCAGAAAGAACTCGGTGACATGGATGAATCTCCCAATGAACTTGACGAACTGGCAAAGAAGATTGCTGAAGCAGGGATGACGAAAGAAGCCAAGGAGAAGGCTGAGAGCGAGTTGAAAAAACTTAAAATGATGTCGCCGATGTCTGCCGAAGCCACAGTGGTGAGGAACTACATCGACTGGCTGGTGAACGTGCCGTGGAAGAAGCGTTCCAAGGTACGCAAAGACCTCGGTAAGGCACAGGAAGTTCTTGATGCAGACCACTACGGCCTGGAAAAAGTTAAAGAACGAATTCTCGAATACCTTGCAGTACAGCAACGTGTCAATAAACTGAAAGGACCTATCCTGTGTCTTGTGGGGCCTCCTGGCGTGGGTAAAACATCGCTGGGTAAATCCATTGCCAGGGCAACCGGGCGAAAATTTATCCGCATGTCATTAGGTGGTGTCCGGGATGAGGCAGAAATTCGCGGTCACAGGCGAACCTATATCGGTTCAATGCCCGGAAAAATTGTGCAGAACCTGAGTAAAGTGAAGACAAAAAACCCGCTGCTAATGCTTGATGAAGTTGACAAGATGTCAATGGACTTCAGGGGTGATCCTTCATCTGCACTGCTGGAAGTACTGGATCCGGAACAGAATAATACCTTTACCGATCACTATCTTGAAGTGGAGTATGACCTCTCGGAAACCATGTTTATTGCGACAGCGAACTCGTTAAATATTCCCGGGCCTCTGCTTGACCGCATGGAAGTTATCCGTCTGTCAGGCTATACAGAAGAAGAAAAAGTACATATTGCAGAAATCTATCTGGTTAAGAAGCAGAAAGAAAACAATGGCCTGAAGGAAAATGAGTTATCAATTTCACGTACTGCATTAAGAGACATAGTTCGATATTACACTCGTGAAGCCGGTGTTCGCGGTCTGGAACGGGAAATTGCCAAAATATCACGAAAAGTTGCCAAGAACCTGTTGATGAATAAACGCCATAAAAAGGCGGTGGTCGGTCCAAAGCAGCTGGAAAAGTATCTTGGAGTGCGTCATTTCCGTTATGGTGAAGCAGAAGAGCAAAACAGGATAGGGCAGGTCACCGGACTGGCGTGGACTGAAGTGGGCGGAGAGTTGCTGACTATCGAGTCAGTGGTACTGAAAGGTAGTGGCAAGCAGCAGTTTACCGGCAAGCTGGGAGAAGTCATGCAGGAGTCTATCCAGGCTGCGATGAGTGTCGTCCGCAGCAGAGCAGAGTCGCTGGGCATCGCTGCAGATTTCTATCAGAAAAATGACATTCATGTCCATGTGCCTGAAGGTGCAACGCCTAAAGACGGACCTTCTGCGGGTGTTGGAATGTGTACTGCTATTGTCTCCGGTCTCACAGGCATCCCTGTACGTGCAGATGTCGCCATGACCGGCGAGATCACACTTAGAGGGGAGGTGTTGCCGATAGGGGGACTTAAAGAAAAATTGCTGGCAGCGCATAGAGGCGGTATCAAGCATGTAATTATTCCGCATGAAAACACTAAGGATCTGACAGAGATGCCTGATGTGATAAAGAAAAGTCTTGAGATTCATCCCGTGAAATGGATTGATGAGGTGCTGGAAATTGCTCTGGAAAAAGCACCGGCACCTTTGAATGAGAGTAAAAAGCCGACAGGAAAAACTAAATCGGCGGACTCGCGCAACGAGAAAAAAACCGATAACGATGGTATGACTACCCATTAGATTTGTATGCAGAGGATTACCCGGTAAACAGTTTTTTGTGCTTAATCAGATAGAATTCGGCATTTATTTCTATCTAGTGCATAAAAACAGCCCCTTTCAGCAGGTTTCCTCTTGTATACAATAGCCTTGCATGGGTAAAATCCGGTGCCGTAGTAATGATCAAGGGCATGATAACAATACTTAGCTTCTGCCCTGGAATAAAATATAAATCCACCGAACCTTGAATTAAAATCAGAGGAATAAATAGTGAATAAATCAGAAATGATAGACATGGTTGCTGAAGCAGCCGATATTTCAAAAGCTGCCGCAGGCCGTGCCGTTGACGCAGTATTCGATGGTATTACTGGCAGCCTTAAAGGTGGAGACTCCGTGACTCTCGTAGGCTTCGGAACCTTCTCTATTAGTGATCGTGCTGCGCGTTCAGGTCGTAATCCTCGTACAGGTGAAACTATCCAGATTAAAGCGTCAAGAATGCCTAAATTCAAGGCTGGCAAAGCACTAAAAGATGCAGTAAACTAGCGCGCCCTCGGGTGCTTAGCTCAGCTGGGAGAGCATCGCCCTTACAAGGCGAGGGTCGGGGGTTCGATCCCCTCAGCACCCACCAAATGTAATTGTAACGCATAGCGATACTATTTACGGAGCGGTAGTTCAGTTGGTTAGAATACCGGCCTGTCACGCCGGGGGTCGCGGGTTCGAGTCCCGTCCGCTCCGCCATTTATGATCAGGGCAAACCCGTATGGGTTTGCCCTTTTTATTTTTTACTTCAACACTTATATAGATAGCTAAATAAGATATGCTCACTACCATTCGTGAAAAAGCTCAGGGCTGGATTGCCTGGGTAATCGTAACTATTATCTCAGTGCCATTTGCCTTATGGGGCATTAATGAATATTTCGGTGCCCAGGAGAAAATTGTTGTTGCTGAGATTAATGGCAGTGAATTGCTGGAACAGGATTTTCAGGAACTGCTACAGAGGCAGCGCAATACGCTTAGGCAGCAGTTCGGTGGGAAAATTGATAATAAAATTTTCGAGTCACCCGCATTTAAACTGCGTGTTCTAAATGAGATGATTACTCAGCGGCTTGTTTCGGCTGATATACAAAATCAGAATTATCAGATTGGTGACCAGCAGCTTGCTATCTATCTCAGGTCAAACCCTGCTTTTCAGTCAGGTGGTTCTTTTTCTCCTGAGCTGTATGCCCAGGCTGTCCGCAGCAATGGTCTCAGTGCCCCTGCATTTGAAAACCGGATTCGGATGGGAAGTATCGTAGGGCAGGTCAAGGAAGGTTTTACACGATCAGTAATTAATAATGATGCACAACTTGATCATTTATTGCGTCTGCAGCAGGAAAAACGCGATTTTGCATCAATGACGCTAGAGAGCAATAGTTACATCGACCAGGTTGATGTGAGTGCTGAACAAATAAAAGCGTACTACGATACGAATAAACAACTATTCATGACTGCGGAAGAAGTGAAAGTTGAATATATTACCCTCTCGCTGGAGCAGATAGCTGACCAGGTGCAGCCCGATGCAGAAGCCTTGCAAGCATATTACGAGGAAAGCAAAGATCAATACATGCAGGCTGAACAACGCCAGGCACAGCATATACTTTTTGCCGTCGCAGCCGATGCAGATGAAGAAGAAATAACACGCATACGCGAGCAGGCATCCGACCTGGCACAGCAGGCACGTGATGGAAAGGACTTTGCTGAAATGGCAAAGAAGTTTTCAATTGACAGTATCAGTTCAGAAAATGGCGGTGATCTTGGCTACTTTGAAAGAGGCGTGATGGATGCCGCCTTCGACGAAAAAGTATTTTCCATGCAGCAGGGTGAGATATCCGAGCCGGTGAAAAGTCGCTTTGGGATTCATATCATTAAATTGAATGAGATCAAGTCTGAAGCCGGTAAGAGTTTTGATGACGTAAAGGATCAGCTTAAAAAAGAATACGGTCTACGCGAAGCATCTGCACGCTATGGTCAAATGGCTGAAGAACTGCAGAATCTGGTCTATGAGCAACCGACGACTTTACAGCCTGCTGCGGATGCTCTTGGCCTTCAAATAGAGACTTCTGAATGGATCTCACGTGAAGGTGGAGAAGGTATTACATCAAAACGCCCATTTATAGATTCGGCATTTACAGAAGATGTACTGCTTGAAGGCCTGAACAGCGAGGTTGTTGAAGCTGACGTTGATACCCTCGTTGCATTGCGTTTACTTGAGCATCGTGTACCACAGCAGAAACCGCTGACGGAAGTTTCTGATGAGATTAAGCAGATTTTAGTTAAACAGGACACTAAGAAGCTGGTGGCAAGCCAGGCCGAAGAGATTAAAAAGGCTCTGCAGTCGGGCAATAAAACACTGTCACAAATAGCAGGTGAGCAGGGTTTGAAGATGGTAGAGCATAACAGTGTTGCTCGCGCAGGAAATGCCGAACTATCCCCAGCACTATTGAATGCAGTGTTTCGCTCTTCAGTCAGTCCCGCAGGAAGTGATAAAGAGGCTGAAATGACGCTGTTAGAAAATGGCGACTATGCAATCTTTTCAATCAGTAAGGTTGAGCCAGGCGCTCCTGAAGACGTCCCTGAGAATGTCCGTGATCAGATTCGCCAGGTGATACAACAACGTAAAGGGGAAGGATTGTTTTCAGACTATGAACGCGGTTTGTTTGAATTAGCCGACATTGTAGTCTATCAGGATAGGTTGTAGTAGATAGAGCCATTCGGGTTCGACAACAAACTGGCTAGTCATGTGTCACTACTGAGCCTGTATCACCCTATTACAGGCCAGTGTTACCGATGCGCAGGAATCCTGATTTTCTCAGCCAGCTTTTATCAAAACTCCGGGTTAATAGCTGCAGCATGGATTGATCAAGATATTCATCTGCAGCGGTTTCCTGCAGACGCTGAGGATAAACTGGTCTTTCATGACCCAGCAGGTGCAGCCTGGTTTTCAGTGGTGGCAACGTAGTACTGATGTCACCAAATTTGTGCAACTCCAGTTCAACCCACCTTTCTATGTCGGCTGTCTTGACACTATTCCGCATCGTCTGACTCATTTTCTTGTACGGCAGGAATATTCGGTGCTTGCTATCTCTCGGCTGATTGATGACTAACGGCCAGTATTTTTCTCGCAAAAAGTGTTGAAAAATGATTGCCTGGATCATTGACGTGATGGCATCGTCGTCCTCCATTATTTCCAGTGTATAGCGATCAGCCCGAATTTCAGCACGGCGGCCTGCAAAAAAGGAAACGGCATTGTAGAAAGGTGAATAGTATCGGAAGAAAATGGTCAATGGTTTCAGAATCAGCTGCCCATCCCTCTCCAGCGCAGTATGATAGTTCGCCCACTGTCCAGTCAGGCTTAGCATCCAGCCAGTGACAGGATTTTTCTGGCTGGCCAACTTGGCCAGCTCTCGTGCCAGCATGCCGCGAAACTCGATTGGAGAGGTACACAATAAAGCGGATAAGCCTATCTCAAGCGTGTTTCTGAATTTAATAGGAAACCAGCTGACGGGTGTATGGCTAATCTTGACTTCGTCTGCTCGCGTAATGAGGATTTTTTCCAGCCTGGGGTTGCCATAATGCTGCTGCAGTCCTTTAATTAGCCTGGCCAGTTTCGGTGTCTTCTCGCTGCTTACGCTGACACCTGCACGACTTGAAAACCTCAGGCGAGCCAGTGCGATGGATGCCAGTGCACTGGGCAGCAGGAAGCTGCCGATCACCAGCGCATCAGACCAGTTTTGATGAGAAGAGCCTGAATAGAGGTCGTCTAGCAGTTTTACTAATAGCCAGATCGACAGCGTCGGGAACAATAACAGAGCGAAATACCCCAGTAATGCAATCGGTATGACGAACAGTATATAGAAGGATGGAGTAGTTGCAGCAAAAGGGCGCAGCCAGCGAACTATATTAGCGCGATTAATA
>JASJFV010000395.1:0-4308 GCA_033791885.1 Gammaproteobacteria bacterium
GTTCATTGATGTTAAGTAACTGCATCACTTCACCTTCAGCAATATTATTGGTCGTATGCGAGAGTATATCCATGACGCGCATATTTCCTGCCTCGACCATCATTTCGAACGAGCGGGAATAGAGAAAATCGCCTACAAGTACACTGGCCTCGTTGCCCCATATGTCATTGGCGGTGGCTTTTCCCCGTCGCAAATCCGAGCTGTCGACGACATCATCATGCAGAAGTGTTGCTGTGTGGATGAATTCAATCACTGCGGCGAGCAAAATATGCCGATCACCCCGGTAGCCGCAAGCCAGGGCGCTGAGCAGGACGATCATTGGTCGCAGGCGTTTTCCGCCGCTATTAATAATATAGGCACCCAGTTGGTTAATTAATACCACATCTGAACTAAGTCGATGCAGAATCAGCGCATCAACAGCAGAAGACTCTTCTCTTAACAGTAATTGCACGGCGTCAAAATCGCTGCCTACAGCAGATTTTTGCGTGATGCTCAGGTTTTCGTTAGCTATGGCGGTCATGCTCTGGGTATTTTAAAAGTCATGGGCGTATTTATATAGTTACAGCTGATTATAGGGGCAGCCGAGATCAAGATAAATAAAACAAATGCCATTATTGACAATAATTAACAAAGTTTACCTGATTTAATGCATTAGAAATGGTTTTTCCGTTGACTGATGCTGTTGCAGACGATAAAATCGCCGCCCTTTACCAGAAGCAGCTTTGCTACTGGTGCACGACAGAATTGTAAGACAGAATTCCTTAAGAATATCCTGAGGAATTTATTGGGGATAGAATAGCATGTATGCAGTAATCAAAACTGGTGGCAAACAATACAAAGTTGCAGTGGGCGATGTATTGCGTGTAGAAAGCCTGCTGGCTGAAGAAGGTTCAAGCGTTGAGCTTGAAGAAGTTCTGATGGTAGCTGATGGCGACGACGTCAAAAGCGGATCTGATGTGGCAGAAGGTACTACTGTTTCAGCTTCAATACGTAGTCATGGTCGTGGTGATAAAGTCCGCGTCTACAAGTTTCACCGCAGGAAGAAATATCGTCTGACCCAGGGACACAGACAGAATTACACCGAGCTGGAAATTACCGCTATCGGTGGAAAAAGCGCGTAACAGGCGCACAATCAAGCGCGTTAGCAGCAAAAGAAAGGAATAGCACAATGGCACATAAAAAAGCAGGCGGTAGTTCACGTAACGGTCGCGATTCGGTATCAAAACGACTTGGCGTTAAGCGTTACGCCGGTCAGCAGGTTCTCTCTGGCAATATCCTCATTA
This sequence comes from Gammaproteobacteria bacterium, assembly GCA_033791885.1. Classification (GTDB taxonomy): domain Bacteria; phylum Pseudomonadota; class Gammaproteobacteria; order BMS3Bbin11; family BMS3Bbin11; genus BMS3Bbin11. The sequence continues at coordinate 1,284 of JASJFV010000395.1, forward strand.
GACAGCGTGGTACCAAGTTCCATCCTGGCAAGAATGTAAGTAAAGGTGCGGACGACACTTTGTTTGCAACATCTGAAGGTATTGTTGAATTCTCTATAAAAGGTCCATATAAGCGCAGGACTGTCAGTGTCATAGCTGGCTAATACATCGCCACAAGATTTATTCAGGGAAACCCTGCTTTGGCAACAAGGCGGGGTTTTTCTTTTTCAGGATGCCTGCATGTATATTGAAAATGATTTTTACAGGCGAAAGGCACTAATTTCATTCATTTGTTGCTTAATTGAACGCCCTCAGTTCAGCAGATTGTGATATTTTGCTCTTTAGCTGTGCATTAATGTGTTGATATAGATACCCTTGAAGGTAATCAGGTAGTCGTTATGAAGTTTGTTGATGAAGCAGAGATCAAGGTATTTGCCGGTGATGGTGGTAATGGTTGTGAAAGCTTCAGACGTGAGAAATATATACCCAAAGGCGGGCCGGATGGCGGCGATGGCGGACGTGGCGGGAGTATCTACCTGGTAGGTTCTTCCTCTCTCAATACGCTGGTGGATTTTCGTTATAGCAGGAGCTACAGGGCGAAGAACGGAGAGAAAGGGCGCGGAGCAAATTGTACCGGCGCCGGTGCTGATGATCTCTACATCCGGGTTCCAGTCGGCACCCTGGTCAGGGACACTGGTACAGGGGAACTGATAGGCGACGTAGTCTCCGATGGTTATCAATTGCTGGTTGCAAAAGGCGGCCAGGGTGGACTTGGCAACACCCATTTCAAGTCCAGTATAAATCGCGCACCGACGAAAACCATACCGGGGCGCCCCGGTGACCAGCGTGGCCTGTTGCTTGAATTACGCCTGCTGGCTGATGTAGGGCTTCTGGGCCTGCCCAATGCAGGCAAGTCCACATTGCTGAGAACGGTCTCGCGCGCCCATCCCAAGGTGGCAGATTATCCTTTTACAACAATGTATCCCCAGCTGGGCGTGGTTCGTATCGATGAGGGCAGCAGTTTTGTCATGGCAGATATTCCCGGACTGATAGAAGGCGCCTCAGAGGGTGCAGGTCTCGGCATCCAGTTTCTGCGCCACCTGTCACGTACCAGTCTTCTGCTGCATATGATTGATATCATGCCGCCGGAGGGGCCTGACAACATCATTGCCAATGCCCGCACGGTGATTAATGAACTGCAGCAGTTTGATCCGGAATTGCTTGATCGTCCGCGTTGGCTGGTGTTGAATAAATCGGACCTCCTGTCTGAAGAAGAACTAGAGATATTTCGACAGAAGATTGTTGATGAACTGGACTGGCAGGGGGAGCTTTTTATGATTTCGGCTGCAACGGGCCAGGGTTGCCAGGCGCTGGTGCTGGCAATCATCAAGTGGCTGCTGCATCAGCAGGAAGAGTTAGAAGGCTGAATCAGGGCTATAGTCGGCTTCACTGTGACCTCTGATATGAATTATATTATGCGACTAAATTACAATCGCAGTTGAGCTGGTAAGGCATCGTTTTCGAGTAGTGCATGGTGAGTAAGAATAAACAGAAAAAGAGAACCAACATTAAACCTTGCTGGGTGATCAAGTTTGGCAGTGCACTGCTGACGGCTGACGGCGCGGGTCTGGACGAGGTAGCTATTGCCAGTTGGGTGAAGCAAATCGCCAGTTTGCATGAGCAGGGTGTCAGTGTAGTAATGGTTTCTTCGGGTGCTGTAGCAGCCGGCATGCAGCGACTTGGCTGGAAAAAGCGCCCTCATGCACTGCACCAGCAGCAGGCAGCCGCGGCAATAGGGCAGATGGGGCTGATCCAGCTCTATGAATCTGCATTCCAGAAGTACAATCTTCATACCGCGCAGATATTACTGACCCATGAAGATCTTTCAAACAGAAAGCGTTATCTCAACGCTCGTGGAACCTTGCGTGAAGTTCTTAATCTGAATGTCATTCCTGTCATCAACGAAAATGACTCGGTGGCAACCGATGAAATTCGCTTTGGTGACAATGATAGCCTGGCAGCTATGGTTACAAATCTTGTTGAAGCAGACCGCCTGGTTATTCTGACAGATCAGAAAGGACTGTTTGATCGTGACCCAAGAATGTTTCCCGATGCAGTCCTCGTTGAAGAAGCCATCGCGGGAGACGCTAGCCTGGAAGGTTATGCTGGTGAAAGCGGTACACTTGGGCAGGGTGGAATGCTCACCAAAATTCGTGCAGCTGAACGGGCAGCTCGCTCAGGTGCCAGCACACATATAGCAAATGGGCGCACCGACAATATACTTTTACGCCTATATGAAGGTGAAAGCCATGGAACAAAGCTGGTGCCTGCATCCGGGCGTCTTGCGGCAAGAAAGCAATGGCTGGCAACGCATATGCAGTCTGCCGGAGACCTGATCCTGGATGACGGTGCAGTAAAGGTTCTGCGCAAATCAGGTAGAAGTCTGCTGCCTGTTGGTGTAACTGCGGTAAACGGCTCCTTCTCCCGCGGCGATATGGTGCGATGCCTGGATAAGAACACCAGGGAAGTCGCCTATGGACTGGTAAACTATTCTTCAGTTGAAGCGCGGCAGATACTCGGGCATGCCAGCAATCAAATTGAGCCGATACTTGGCTATGTTGATGAGGCTGAACTGATACACCGGGATAATATGGTGGTGTTTTAATTCCTTATTCTGCTTAATAGCAGAATTAATAGAACGTACTTAAATATGCGAGGTTATATATGAAAATTGTTATGTTACTTTTACTCATCGCGGCAATAGTCCTGCTTTTTGGAATCCGTACCGGCTATCTGAGAAAGAAGAACTAGGGAACCTCTGATTAATTACACCATGCCTCTGGCTTACAGGTTGATCCACAATCAAGACGAAGCTTTGAAAGCATGCCTGGGCCTGGTGAAAAGTGTCAACGCAGGCGGTCTACGTAATTTACACTTTTCTTTAGTTTTCTGCTGTAAAATAGAGTCATGCTGAATGAAACCAACTGGCTTGTCGGCCTTCATATCCCCGCCGGCCTGTTACCGGTTCCTTTGATGTGGCTGGCTA
>JASJFV010000396.1:0-4442 GCA_033791885.1 Gammaproteobacteria bacterium
TTTTCTGCGATCATTTTCTTTGCCCCTGAATTGGGTGGCTGGTTCCTTGAAGCAGATAACTTTACCCCGTCAGATCCGTTAACGACGCCGCCGCATATCGTGCCACTGTGGTATTTCACCCCTTACTACTCGATACTGCGTGCTGTTACCTGGGAATGGTTGCCTGGTGGTGCGAAGCTTTGGGGGGTAATTGCAATGGGTGCCTCTCTCATCGTTCTATTCTTCCTGCCATGGCTGGATAAGTCTCCGGTAAGGTCTATTCGCTATCGTGGAGGGATTTTCAAAGCTGCCCTGACAATCTTTATTATTGCCTTCTTCCTGCTGGGCTGGCTCGGTACGCAACCCGCTGAAGGAATAAATACCTTATTGGCTCAAATCAGCATGTTCATATATTTCGGTTTCTTCCTGCTGATGCCTATCTACACAAGGCTTGACAAGACTAAGCCAGTTCCAGAGAGGTTGACATAATGAAAAAGCTATTTCTGTTACTCACTCTGGTAAGCATGCCAGTATTTGCCTCAGGTGGCGGCGGCATGCACCTGGATGATGTCGATATCGACATGAATGACACTGCATCTTTACAAAGGGGCGCAGGCCTGTTTGTAAATTACTGCCTGTCCTGTCACAGCGCTGCCTTCATGCGTTACAACCGCATGTCTGAAGATCTGCAGATACCCGAAGAAGTCGTAGAAAACAATATGATGTTTACTGCTGACCGTATTGGAGGCCTGATGAAAACGGCAATGCCAGCTGAAGATGCGAAAACCTGGTTTGGCAAGGCGCCACCCGATCTGTCTTTGATTGCGCGTTCACGTGGACCCGAATGGATCTATACCTACATGCGCAGTTTTTATCTTGATGACAGCTCACCATCTGGCTGGAACAACGTATTGTTCGAAAAAGTTGCGATGCCGCACGTGCTGTATAATTTGCAGGGCGCACGTCATGCTATATTCAAGAAAGACGAACATGGTGTGGAGGTTTTCGACCACTATGAAATGGTAAAACCAGGCTCTTTGAACGAGGATGAATTTGATGCCTCAGTTCGTGACCTTACTAACTTTATGGTTTACCTGGCAGAACCAGCGCGTATGGTCAGGTACAAGCTTGGTGTTTATGTACTGATATTTCTGTCTATATTCTTTGTATTTGCCTACCTGCTGAAAAAGGAATATTTCAAGGATTTACACTAGGTAAGCAGTCAAGAATACGCACTCACGGGGGCTGCAAGCCCCCGTATGTGTTTAAGGAGATTTATTTTTTCGACAGGTTAAACTGGAATATTAATCAGGATTTTAGAGATATGAACATGTCTTCAGCAGCAAGAAAGCCTATCATGACACTTTACTCAGGCTACGACTGTCCTTACAGTCATGCTTCACGAATTGTATTATTCGAAAAAGATGTTGATTGTAAAATTGAATATGTCGATCTTAGTGAAGTATCTGAGGTACTGGCCGACCTGAATCCATACAATGAAACACCGACAATGATCGATCGTGAGCTGGTGTTATACAGTTCTACCCTGATTAATGAATACCTCGATGAGCGCCTTCCTCATCCACCATTGATGCCAGTCGATCCTGTCAGCCGTGCCCGTGCGCGCCTGATGGTCAGGCGCATCTACCGCGACTGGACACGCCTGTTGCCTGCCTGTATTGGTAAAGACGCAAAAAAAGCTACTGAAGCACGCAAGTCTATCCGTGATGGCCTGACTGCCCTGTCGCCTGTTTTTGCCGTGCAGCCGTATTTGCTTGGAGAAGAATTTAGCCTGGTCGATTGTTATATGGCAGCACTGTTGTGGCGTTTGCCTAACAGCGGGGTTGAGCTTCCGCCACAGGCAAAATCAGTCAGCGAGTATGCACATCGTCTGTTCAGCAGGCGTGCCTTCCAGCAAAGCCTGAGCGAAATCGAGCGTGGTCTGCGCCAGAAAAAGTCTGCTTAAAAAGTTTATACCTTTTCAGTATGACCACTACCCGCCCGTATCTGATTAGGGCAATAAATGAATGGGCCTGTGAAAATGATCTGACCCCTCACCTGCTGGTCAATGCACTTGCTGAGGGGGTAATCGTGCCAACCCAGTTTATCAAGGATGGACAGATTGTCCTCAATATAAGCACTTCTGCGGCACAAAATATTGAACTGGGCAATGATTGGGTACTGTTTAACGCCCGCTTTTCAGGACAGGCGATGAACATCGAAGTACCGGTCAATGCAGTACTGGCTATCTACGCCAGGGAAAACGGTCAGGGTATCTTTTTTCCTGAAGAGGATGGATCACCGGAGCCTGAAGGCAGTGAGAACAAAAATAAGCCAGCAATAAAGCCGGTGGGGAAGAAAGCGGATAAACCGCTATTGAAAGTAGTCAAGTAATCCCCATATCCGTTCCTACAACTACACAATCCTCATATTTTCGGAATATTCCATGCAACAATATCGTGGTACTACCATACTCTCAGTGCGCAGGGGCAATACCGTAGTTATTGGCGGTGATGGCCAGGTCTCACTTGGAAATACTGTTATGAAAGGCAATGCAAAGAAGGTGCGGCGCCTGTACCGTGAACAGGTGATTGCGGGTTTTGCCGGCGGCACTGCCGATGCCTTTACTCTATTTGAACGATTTGAAGGTAAACTTGAAAAACACCAGGGCCACCTGACACGAGCGGCAGTTGAACTTGCAAAGGACTGGCGTACTGATCGCATGCTTCGTCGCCTGGAAGCATTACTCGCCGTTGCCGATAAAGATGCATCATTAATCATTTCCGGAAATGGAGATGTTATTGAACCTGAGCTGGGCATAATGGCAATTGGCTCCGGTGGGGACTATGCAAAATCTGCTGCCCTGGCGCTGGCCGGTAATACGGACCTGAGTGCCCAGGAGATTGTAGAAAAAAGCCTGGGTATAGCATCGGATATCTGTATCTACACTAACTCAAACCTAACAATAGAATCTCTGGAATACTAAATATGTCCAGTATGACACCACGTGAAATCGTCCATGAGCTGGACAAACATATTATTGGCCAGTCATCAGCAAAGAGAGCTGTTGCTATAGCATTGCGCAACCGCTGGCGCCGTTCGCAGGTCGATGATGCTGAACTACGTACTGAAATTACACCCAAAAATATTCTCATGATAGGCCCTACGGGTGTCGGCAAAACAGAAATTGCCAGGCGTCTTGCCCGGATAGCCAATGCACCTTTCATAAAAGTTGAAGCGACCAAATTTACTGAAGTAGGTTATGTCGGCAGGGAAGTAGATTCAATAATCCGCGACCTGGTTGATATGGCGGTAAAAATGCTGCGTGAACAGGCGATCGATAAGCTGAAACCACGGGCAGAAGATGCAGCAGAAGAAAAGATCCTTGATATCCTGATCCCTCCTGCACGCGATGTGGGTTTTGAAGATGCAGGTAAAGAAGATGACAGTGCCGCCAGACAGGTGTTTCGCAAAAAATTACGTGAAGGCAAGCTGGACGACAAGGAGATAGAAATAGAAATCAGTTCCCCTGCACATGGAGTCGAGATTCTGGGTCCGCAGGGTATGGAAGATTTAACCAATCAGATTCAGGGCATGTTCCAGAATATGGGTAATCAGCGCACTAAAAGCCGCAAGGTAAAGATAAAAGAAGCTATGCGTCTGCTTACCGAAGAGGAAGCGGCAGCGATGACCAACGAAGATGACATAAAAATTAATGCCGTTGATCTGGTAGAGCAGAATGGAATCGTTTTTCTTGATGAAATAGACAAAGTTGTTGGGCGAACCGAGAGTAGTGGTGCTGATGTGTCACGTGAAGGCGTGCAACGTGATTTACTTCCACTCGTCGAAGGTTCAACAGTTTCGACAAAATACGGCATGGTAAAAACAGATCATATACTTTTTATTGCATCAGGGGCCTTTCACCTGGCAAAACCTTCTGATCTTATTCCGGAATTACAGGGAAGGTTACCTATCCGGGTTGAACTTGATGCATTAAGTGCGAATGACTTTTCACGGATTCTGACCGAGCCTGATTCATCACTGACCGAACAGTACACGGCATTGATGCAAACAGAAGGTTTCAATTTATCCTTTTCTGAAGATGGTGTTACCCGCATGGCGGAAGTGGCATTTGAGGTAAATGAAAGAACTGAGAATATCGGCGCGCGACGTTTGCACACCTTGATGGAAGCTTTGCTTGATGATGTTTCATTCGAGGCCTCGGACAAATCGGGTAAATCAGTTGTTATTGATGCGGCCTATGTCAACGAGCATGTTGGAGAACTGGTTGAGAATGAGGATTTAGCGCGCTATATCCTGTGACATTTTGTTCCCGAAAGGAAATGGAAAAGACGAATAGGATACATCCATCTCTTCTTTAAAACTGCACCAGGCATGTTGTTTCTATTGCCTTTTCATGGGTAATAGGTATCCTTTATCTTGTCTTGTTTAGACTGCGATAT